>RPPD01000296.1 GCA_003818675.1 Spirochaetaceae bacterium | reverse complement strand
GCAGGACTCATTCCGCGGCGAGCCGGGACAGACATGATTCTGTATGTCACAGTGGCGGTAGAGCTCGGGAAAAAGGTCATAGACGAGCGGTTTGGCGACTGTATTGAATATTATCTGGCACCCAACACACAGCACAAGGTATGGCCATGGATTTTCCCGAAGCGGGATGTAGTGACATTGGGCACGGGCGGCTACATGACCCAGGAACTCATATCAAACGCGTATCCAACCGTGAATACCTACATGGAAAATTTCCTGAATCTCCCCATTGTAAAGAAAAAGCTCGATGGCGGGAAAATCGTCTCCTACGGACTGCACCTGGAGTTTGACGGACAACTTCCAAGGACAACCACAGATGGACTCATTCTCACGGGAGAGGGCATGGTTGAGTCCTTCTTCACTGGTGTCTACGCAGCCGTTGCAGCAGCTGCGGCCATCAAAGAGAAAAACAACAGTGCTGAATTTCTTGCAGAACGCTTCCAGGAACAGATGAACGCTAATGCCTATCTCACCGCCTTTTATTATGTTGCCGCGGAAAACAAAAAATCCATTCTCTCCATGACAGACGAAGAAATTACTTACATGATGCAGAATGTCGTATTAAGCGGCGGATTTCTGCGCGTAAATGAAACAGCATGTACAGGGTGCGGGAAGTGTCGCGATTTTTGCGCGTGCGGTGTATGGGAAAAAGCCGGGGAAATATACAAGCCTGTCCGCCAGGATCTCTGTGCCGAGTGTGGCGCCTGCTGGAACATCTGCCCCGCAGAAGCAGTAGAGTTGGATGAACCAAGCGGCGGCACAGGTGTTGTCTTCACCTTTGGCTGAATTTGGCGCAATTACAGAATCTGAATATGGAGGCGCATGGTGCTCGGTCATGATGAATGTTTTAAAATCCTTGAATCCCAGAGACTCCGCTTCCTTGAAGAAAAAAATGCCAAACTCTTTTCTGGCTGGAATAAAACCATGCAGTATTTTTTCCCCGATACCGGTGAGTATTTCCATTTTGTGTTTGCAAACGGAAAGCCAGGGGAATTGACATTCAGCCAGGTTAATAATCCTGAGATAGAATACAGGATGGATACAGACACATTCAAGGCCATCACTGAGAGGACGCTTGATCCAATCAAAGCCTGGCAGCAGGGCAAGGTTAAACTCAAAGCCGCTCTTCCAGATATGCTAAAGCTGCAAAAGCTGTCATAAGTATTCGTTTCGCAAGGTTTGCAGGCGTGCTTATTTGCAAACCATGGGCATTTGCCTGTGAAAATTTGTGGCATGTGTCTGATGACTGATATATAATTATTGTAAATGGCATATAAAAGTAAAACAACCATTTTCGGTCTTCCGCTTATCCACATTTCAGCCTCTGAACCAGCAATCGGATTTATTGCAATAGGCCAGACAGCCTACGGATTTTTTTCCATAGGACAGTTCGGTGTGGGGCTTGTCTTCGGGATCGGCCAGTTCATGGCAGGACTTGTTACAATCGGCCAGTTCTCAATCGGTCCCATAATGTCCATTGGCATGTTCTCGGCCGGATGGTTTTCAATCGGAATGTTTTCAGCAGGATACGAGGGACTTCATCTCATAGGTTATCACTTCATTGAAAACAATTTTCTTGAGAGATTTGTTCCAGACTGGGAGGGCCTGGTCTTTTCACTCGTCTATCTGATTATTTTTTGTCTTTTTGTTTTTCTTTCAAACCTCATTGTCAACATGGCAGTTGGCGGAATCACAAGCGGTATTGAACAGATAATGCTAAAAATGAACACTGATGAAAAAGGCGCAAGTACCGGGCATGAAACCTTAAAGGGTGACAATGGCAGTGAAAAAAAACCATTTCCAGTGCAAAAAACTGCGCGCATATGCTTTTTCATCCTGAGCCTTCCCCTTGTCTGGTTTGGCCTTCACCAATTACGAATAGACAAGGCATTCGACCGCACTACTGTCAATCGCGTGCTGAAAACCGGGCGCGACGGCGTAGGCGAGGTTGTCAGGGCCACAGACATGTCAGTGAGCATAAATGACAGCCAGGCATGGCTTGTGGAAGTGCTTGTCACTCCTGATGATGTTGAAAGAGAACCCTATATGGCTGAAACCATTGTTTTCGAAGATGAAGGCGGCAGTGTCAGTGTGGGAGAAAAATTCAGCTTGAAGTACGATCCAAAGAAACCTGAAGACATCGCGGCAGTGCCATAGTAAAAACAGGACAATTGCTGCCAATTTGCTTAATATGGGCCTCTAACAACCCGACAATAGACGCTCTTTTTTTTAATATAATAAGTATTGACAAGCCGAAAAACCATCATAGAATTAGAATCTGGAATCATTACCCACTCAAGCCACCATAAAGTATGCAGGATATCTTGTTGCGAGGATTTTTACGGGTAAATGGTCCCGAACGGCCAACTAGCATGGGGGCATTATGAAAGCAACCGGATTCATTGTAAAATCACTTATTTCCTACACATGTACAATCCTTGCAATCTGTACACTCATAGCCATTTTTTTCTCCCTTAACGGCTCTTTGCACGCAAATACTTCTTCGATTTTTTCAGACGTTTTTCCGCAGTTTTTTCTTGTTTTTGTCCTGCCTTCCCTGGTCATATTGATGCTTTTCAGGTTTTTTTTCCTTTTTCCCCTGGTTGCCTCCAATACGGGGAAAAGCAGTCATAATTCCTACAGCCAAAAGGATACTGTTCTTTCCGAGACTTCCACCAAGAGGGTGTTGTCATTACCTTTTTTATCGCATCTGATCCATACTGCCGTTTTTTCAATTGCTGTTCCGCTTGCGGCCTTATGTTTCGGAAAACTTGACACAGGGTTTTCCTTCAAAATCGTTTTCTATATTTTGTTAGGGGCGGCTCTATCAGGAATAGTTTCCTCCATTCAGACAAACATGGATAATCGTCTCAAGAAAAAGATGTTGAATACATTCAGGATGGCATCCAATATTATCTATAAGGAAAAAACCCGATCCGGCCTGTTTTCAGGAATTGTACTTCCTGTTTTAATGACCTCATTGTTCTGTCTCCTGTTCATGATTGGCGACAATTATCAGTTGCATCAAGCCGACCGATTCAAATCTGAGCTGATAGATTCCGTCGCAAAGAATGTTATAAGTGCAGGGCAGGCAAAGCAATTATCCGAGGAATTCGCAAAAACCGGAGAACTTCCCGTTGGCATCCCGGCTGGCGTATCGGAAACGTTTTCGGGAAGTAATGACTCGTTTGCGAGTTCAGTTTTGACGTTCGCAATCCTTCTTTTATTGTGTATTACATCAGTTCTTCCGTTTACCGCGGATCTGCGGCAAAGAATCCTTTATCACAGTATACTCCTGGACAATATCCTTCACGGAAAGGATTATTTTCACAAAAGGATAACCGTCATCAATCAGGATGAGCTTGGCGAACTTTCATTAAAACTCAATATATTTATTGACAAATTCAAGGAAATACTCGAATCCATCTTTTCCAGCACGGATTCCGTAACCCAGGTGTCCGGATCGCTTGACAGTTCGTTAAGCAACGCCTCTGCTGCAATTGAAGAGATGGTCACCACCATCAAACAGATCACCGCGAATGCGGACACCCAGTCCCAGGTAGTGGAAACCATCCGCGGCAAGGTAGAGGAAATGCTCATCGGAATCGACGGAACGTCAATAGACGTAGGTGAATTATCCAGTTTTGTACAGGAAACTTCGAGTGCAATGCATGAGACGACGGTAAGCATACAGACCATCTCAAAAAACACTGAACAAGTTAATGACCTGGCAAACAAGCTTGTTCACATCTCAAAGGACGGCAATGTTTCAGTCACGGAAACCATTGAGTCAATCAAGGAAATCGAGAAAGCATCCGCACAGGTCAAGGAAATCGTTGGCATCATATCCAATATCGCAGCCCAAACCAATTTATTGTCCATAAATGCCTCCATTG
>RPPD01000295.1 GCA_003818675.1 Spirochaetaceae bacterium | reverse complement strand
TGGTGGCGGCCCGATCTCTTTGACAACGAGGTGATCGGCTTTTCAAAAAAAACCCTTGCAGCTCTTGAAAAACTGCCACGCAACGCGAGCCTGAAGGATATTACAAAGGAAGAAAAGGCAAAGGTAATCGGCATCACCGGTTCCGCAGATACCCGCAAACTGTGCAATTTAAACCTTCTAAGAGCCAAGATAGAGGATAAGAAAAAAGGACTGCTCGATTCCCTTTACGAAATATTCAGGATCACCGGGTATATCTCACAGCTCATGGCAAAGCCCTCGGTGGAAAACGAGGAGAAGCTCTACAACATAGCACAGCTTACCGGACTGTTTGACCGCTACGAGAGGCGGTTCTCCAGGCCTTCGGCCAAAAGCCTCCTGTGGCTTCTCTACAAGAAGACCATGGACAAGGGGATGGACCAGGTAATCACGACAGGCGAGAATGCCGCCAAGTGCATGACAGTACACAAGGCCAAGGGCCTTGAGTTCCCGGCTGTCGTGGTCTGTTCTTGCATAGAGGGGGATTTCCCACTCCGCTACAGGGCCAGGGAAACAATCTGCGGCATACCCATACCGCCGGACATGCTAAAGTCAAAAGAACCGGACATGGATGAACACCTTGAAGAAGAACTACGGCTCTTCTATGTCGCGATCACACGCGCGCAGGATCTCCTTGTCATCACCGTGCCGGATAAAATAAATGTCAGGAAAGCAAAGCGCTCCAGTTTCGTAAAAATGATAGAGGAATATGTCACGGAAACAGTGGACTCCGATATCACAATGGAGAAGAAATACAAACAGCCAAAACCGGTGACGACACTCAGTTACAGCGCGGTCCACGCCTATAAGGATTGCCCATTCCGCTACAAGATCAACTACGTTTATGGTTTTGTCTCGCCTACCGAACCCATGCAGAGGCTTGGTATCATCATCCACAATGTCCTGCAGAAGGTGAACTGGGCTCTGCAGAACGACCGGAACGTGACCGGGGAAATTTTAAAGAAGTTCATGGAAGAGTCATGGCTTCCAATCGCGGGCAAGAAAACCGAGGAGAATTTCAGAAAGCAAGTTTTCGAACACATTAAAGACTACATTGCCTTCGCCAGGAAGGAATTCAAGCGGATTCAATGTTTTGAGAAACCGTTCACCCATATCGACGGATCCCTGATCATGCGGGGCAAGGTTGATCTCGTGGCTGAGGACAAATCCGGCAAGAACGTGCTCGTGGATTTCAAGGCCATGAAAAAAGAGGGTATAAAAAAGACAGGCGTAGAGGACCAGTTGGGTATTTACCGACATTGTCTTATGGACATGAAAATAGACCGCATGGCAACGTACACCTTCTATGACAACCAGTTCACTGATTTTACATATGACGAAAAGGCAACGAAACGCCTGCTCAGCGATGTCACATCCGGTCTTTTAAAGGAATCATTCCCAATGAAAAAAGACAAGACCGATTGCGATGCCTGCCCTTACCAATTTATATGCGCGGAGCTTCCAAATGGATAAAAAGACGACATACAAGGATTATCACGATTTTCTGGAAGCCGAGATAAACGCCTACCGCGGTGGGGTGAAGGATTACATCTATTACCTTCCCGCACTCTTCAAGGCCCTTTCTGGAACTCTCGACAGGCCGGAACTGGAGGCGGAGGACCGCAAGATAGTGCTCACAGCCCTGGGCTACTTAGTCGTACCGAACGACCTGCTTCCGGAAGCAGTCTACGGACCAGTTGGATACATAGACGATGTATTTGTCTGCTGCCTGGTCATAGAAAGGCTTGTAAAGAAGTATAGTATATCATTTGTAGAGCCATATTGGGAAAAAGAAACGGACCTACTGGAGGAGTATCTGTCCCACGCGCTTACTACATCAAGGGAAGATCTCGGCGAACTGGCGGAGAAAGTTCTGGCATATACTGGATTGGGGTGAGTATTCATGAAAACGAGCACTAAAGCAATTTTAGCTCTAATTGCCACTTTCTTATTCTATTACTTTTTTATAAGACCCAACACTCAATCAACTACTATTCCCGAACGAACTACTTATTCTTCACCTTCCAGTTCTGGAACATACACAAGGAATTCTGAATCAACCAGAAATCCTCCACTTGTTGCAGAGAATGGTGATGTTATTAATTTAGATAATGATGGAGATGGTCGAAGAGAACCTGTCTATGTCCGTGGATATTATAGACGGAATGGGACCTATGTTAGGGGTCATTACCGGGCTCTACCAGGAAGGTGATCAGGTTATTTAGCCGGCTTGAAATAATATCTACAATTATTAATATTAAGCCAAAATTATAGATATTTTGTAACTATTTTCATCAATATTTCGCCATGTATTTTATACCATTCATATGCTTCTTTAATTTGTTTCTCATCCTTAATATTTGTCACATCTTTTTGAACGGCAATCCTACTTGCTTTTGCATTTGGGAGCTCCTGCCAATCCATTGGGAATCCAAGAAGTTTCTCGATTTCAACCTTTTTTTCGAAAAGCATATTATATAGTTCTTTATTATTTGTTATATAAAATTCAGCACGGATAAAATTATCTTTTACGGAAACAACCATACACAAATGAGCGAGTGAACTACCTATTGCAAAATCATACCAATGTTGCGCTTGAGCTTTACGTGTACGTAATATCGATCTATTTGCTTTAAGATAATCCGTTAATCCTTGCCAAAAATCAAGTTGAAATAAATTATTTTCAGTCAATTCCCGGTTTCCACCTGAGCTTCTTACTGCCTTCGCCCAATCATTTGGTGATGAAATTATGTTAAATTTGGGGGCAGCTGGAGAATCACCAATTTTCCACAATTCCATTTGAATGGCAAAAAAGCCAACTTCACCATTACTGATTTCATTTAACCAGTCAATTGCATTTCTGTGCTCATCACGAATCTCTTTAAAATCCAGATAACATAATCTGCCTCAATGCCAGAAGCATATGTTATAAGTTTCCCAAGATGATCATGATTTGTATTTTCAAGCTGGTTTTCAATTATTATTTTTTTACCCATGTTTTCCTCTTCAGCAACAACATCAACAGAGAAAGAACCAACAGCTGTTTCTGTCCCAACAACTTGTATTTCAATACCTATTTCTTCACTTAATAATTCGATATTTTCCTTTTGTGCAAGCCATTTGGTAAAATCATGCTCTTCATGTTTCCATACTTCACGCAGGTCAATTTTAGTCAGCTTTCCGAGCATAATGACTCCTTTCTACAACTCCTCTTCACCCCGCCAGCTCTTCCGCGATCATTTCCGCCTGCTTCAGCACTGTTTCTGTCGCAAGCTTCTGCATATCAGGCGGATATCCGTATTGCCGGAGTGTGCGCTTGACGATTACCTTCAATTTAGCCTTGACGCTCTCCTTGATGTTCCAGTCTATGGAAGCGTTTTCTTTTACTTTCTGATAGATGACTACGGCAAGTTCCCGGAGTTTGTCTTTTCCCATGACTTCAAGGGCGCTGGCATTGTCTGCGATTGCGGAATAAAAAGCGTATTCAGGATCGGACAAGCCCATTTCCCGAGGCTCTTTGTCCATCTGATGTATTTCCCTGCTCAGCTTGATAAGCTCATCAATAACCTCGGCGGCGGTTAAAATCTTGTTATGATATTGCTTTATGGAGTTTTCAAGCATTTCCATGAGGGTCCTGCTCTGCACCAGGTTTTTTTTCATGCGGGACTTTATTTCATCATCAAGTAGTTTTCGCAACACTTCCAAGGCGATATTTTTATGCTCCATGTTTTGCACTTCAAGAAGAAATTCCTCTGAAAGAATTGAAATATCAGGCTTCTTGATACCTGCCGCGTCAAATACATCAATGACCTTTTCCGTTACAAGCGCTTTGTCAATGACCTGCCTGATCGCGGTCTCTATTTCCTCGTCTGTTTTGCCTGTGCCGGTGCTGTCAAACTTGGACAATCGTGATTTTACCGCCTG
>RPPD01000294.1 GCA_003818675.1 Spirochaetaceae bacterium | reverse complement strand
TTTTCTGCCTGATGGAAAAAAAAACCGGGAAACCCGGATTTTCAATAAAACCGGGATACCTGGCAGCTGGCGCTGTATCGCTTGCGGCAAGCATTCTGCTTCTTGTTTTTGCAGGCAACATACGGGTCTCACCTGAAAAATCCATCAGCCTTTTCAAAAAATTTCCTGAATATAAACAGGTGCTTCACACCTACAGCCCGGCAGGAGAGATTGACCTCTTCGAGAGTTCCTTCTTTCATTCTGCGCCAGGAATGAGCGACAGCGGTTTTAGCGACTCCAGGCATCCGCTTATCATGCCCAAAAATGCCTTTCTTGGACTCTACATAGATGGCTCAGGGCCCATCCAGATCATGCGCAGACTTTCTCCGGCAGAAGAGGCATTCATTGATTATTTGCCCATGGCCGCGGCCTACCGGATAAAGGACAAACCCAGGACACTGGTCATAAGGGCAGGCGGAGGACTCTCCGCCTTTAGCGCCCTGCACTTCTCAAGTCCCTCTGTCACAATCGCAGAATCAAGCGGAGACATGCTCCGCCTTCTGGGCGAGGAAAAGGTGGTTACTGATTTCAATGGCAATCTTTTCAAAGATTCGCGTGTGCATGTCGTTCGAGAGGAACCGCGTGCGCATGCCAGAACTTCCCCGGGACAATACGATCTTGTTGAAATCAGCCTAATAGACTCTGTCGGCCTTAATGACGATGGCGGCTACACTGTTGTGGAAAACTTCACCTACACCGTCGAGGGCCTGGCCGACTACATGATCGCGCTTGCCCCCGGAGGAGTTCTATCCATCACAGTGTGGAACAACCTCGCCCCGCCCCGCAATGTCCTGCGCCTCATTACCACAGCCTACAATTCCCTTGAATACCAGGGTGTGAAGAATCCGTCCGCACGCATGGTAGTGTTTGACGACCTTTTCAAGACTGCAACAATCCTGCTGAAAAAGGATTCTGATTTCTCTACCATGGAAATGGACAGGATAGCCGAGTTCTGCCGCACGAGGTCTTTTGAACAGTGCTATCTTCCCGGCATGAACCCGCGAGCCAAGAACTTCGACACAATCCTTGAAACATACCGTAATGAGTTTTATGAGGAGCAGAACATATTAAGCGAAAGCCTCTCTGACGAACTGAACAATCCCACAGGTGGCCTGCTTGAACTTCTTGAAAAAGCCAAAAATGAAACAGAAAAACGGGAAGAGCTTCTGCCTGGAGACCTGTTTCATTTTGCAGTGCTCTGGCTTGCCCAGGGTCGCGGGCAGGAACTCTACGATAAATACATTTTCGACATCAGGCCTGCCACTGACGACAGGCCCTATTACACGGCCTACATGAAACCAGAGTCAACGGGTATTGTCTTTGGCCAGATCCACAAGGTCGCCTCGGAATGGGGTTACATGCTTCTGATAGGAACCCTCTTTCAGTCAATTCTTTTTGGCGCGCTTATCGTACTGATACCCCTTGTTGGAAGGAGAAAGGAACTCTTCAGCAACAGGAAAGGTACTTTCTCGGTTATTTTGTATTATGCATGCCTGGGGCTTGCGTATATGCTGGTGGAGATTTTTCTCATCCAGAAACTCGTGTTTTTCCTGGCTGACCCGATCTTCTCCACATCCATAGTAATGTCAGCCATGCTCGTGATCTCCGGACTCGGAAGTCTATTCTCATCGCGATTATCCGCGGACAGAACCCGACGCGTACGCATTGCTGCCGCTGGAATTACAGCGAGCCTGATATTTTACATGACGGGTTTAAGTCCCCTGCTTCAAGCGTTCCTGGGAGCAGCATTTCCGCTCAAGATAATAATGACCGTGATTCTGATCGCTCCCGCGGCCTTTTTCATGGGTATTCCGTTTCCGACTGGACTTGGATCTCTTGGCGAAAAGCGTTCCGGCATTCTTCCATGGGCATGGGGCATGAATGGAGCATTGTCTGTAACAGGCGCCGCCATTGCTCGATTGTTCTCTGTCTCGTTTGGATTTGTTGTTGTGCTTGCTATCGCCGCCATACTCTATATAGTGGCAGGAATTATATATCCGGCAAATGAAAAAGGTTATCTCAAATCTGCGTAATGCTCTTCCGTGCATTCCGGACAGATGCCATGGCTCAATACAGTCCCCGCAGCTGAAAGCAATTCACTCGGCACCTTTTCCCAGAACTGGTTTTTTATACGTACGCGGCCGCAGATGGAACATATCGCAAACACCCTTTTTGCAAGTGTATTCTGTTCTGAACTCATAATTTCTTCCTTCTCACAGAATATCGACAAGAAAACCCGGTAAAATTAGGGGCGGGACACGCCGGGAAACACCCGGATCTCCCATATCGTCCTGTCTTTTTTCAAAACCAGGAATGAAATGCCGCGATCTGCAAAAACATATTCCCTGTGCAAGTCTGTCTCATTTATAACAGCCGCACTCTGAAAGGCCTCCTTGATTTTTTCCTCAGAGTCTCCGACTGCAATAGATGGATAATTGCCTGTAATCGATGAAGCATCTCCGGGATTGCCCACTGGTATTTTCAGCCTGTACTGGGGACTCAACGCGATCATGCGGATAATGCGGTTCTCTTGCAAAACAAAAGCAAGACCATGAGCTTTGTAGTAATTGTATGTTTCCCCTTCTTTTAAATAGGCGAATGCGCGATTGGTCCTGTCATATACAGCATCAGGATTTCCGGCGAAAAGTTTAAAATCCTGTGCTTTCATGTTGAAATTGAAAATGCTTATTCTTTCACCCGGAATAATTGTATTGCCAAATGAAAGTGGAACATTTTGCGGTTCATTCGAGGAGAAATGCTTGATATACCCTTCTTCCTGCCCTCTTGCAACAGCAGTCCCGCAGGTGATGATGCAAAAAAATAATATGGCACTTGGGAATATTATATTCAGGTTCTGCCTGGCGTGCATTTACAGTTTCTCCTTCCCTGACAAGATACCATTTACCAGGCTCTTGTTCATGCAATTTCATGTAAAATAGTTGTAAACTCTTTTACGCATGCCATGAATCCTAAAAAACAATTTTGGCAACAGTGCCAATTCCTTCTTCTGATTCATAAACAAGTTTAGCGCCATGAAGTTTCAAAATTTCAGCGGTTATTGACAGGCCCAAACCTGCGCCCTTGGTAACGGATCCTCCAGAGCGATGTTTTTTTTCTCCCTTTTGGGACGGATCCCTGGTTACGGCCTTTTCAACCTGGTAGAAGGGTTCAAGTATCTTCTCCATCTCACTAGCAGGGATTCCCCTGCCAAAATCCTGCACATAGATCAGTACTGCCCTGTGCTCCCTGCCTGCGCCAATGATGATGCGTGAACCAGGGCTTGAGGCCTTCCATGCATTGTCAACAAGGTTTACAATCGCGGCCTTCAACAGTGAACGCTCCATTGGAACCATCACGTCCTTGCCTTCAACCAAAAGAGTGATGTCCTTTTGTTTCATTTTAATATCAAGGGTCTCGCGGATTTCCCCAAGAATGGAGATCACTGAATCCTTTTCAAGCATGAGCTTGCGGTTTTTAAGGAGCATCAGGTCAAACAATCTGTCTGACAGTTCAACTATCCGCTTTCCCTCGCTGTAAATGTATTGAAGGCTTCTGTTGAATATCTGGGGCTCGTATTTCTTTTTTTTCATGAGGAAATCCGCATATCCGATTATGGTGGTGAGCGGATTCATGAGCTCGTGCGTAAGGTTGTCAATAAAACGCTGTTTCTGTTCCGCCTGGACATTCAGTAACCCGATGGTCCGTTCTATTTCAGCAGCCATTGTATTAAATCCGGCAGCAAGTTTTCCGACCTCGTCCCTGCTTCTGGGCACAACGCGGCGATGGAAAAGCCCGGCAGAAATCTCGGCTGAAGTGACGACAAGCTCTTCGATTGGCTGCGTGATCTGAAGGGTCAAAAACGGGACAATAATTGAAAGTAAAGCCATAGCGGCCAGGAAAATGCCTGAGAAGAGCAGAAGCTGCGCCTT
>RPPD01000293.1 GCA_003818675.1 Spirochaetaceae bacterium | reverse complement strand
TACATGGAACAGGTGGGTCTGGGCGACCGCATCAGGAACAAGCCCTCCGAGCTTTCCGGCGGACAGAGACAGCGCGTGGCAATCGCCCGCGCCCTTGTAGGCGAACCAGTAATTGTGCTTGCGGACGAGCCCACCGCCAACCTGGACATGAAGACAGGCGGCCGCATCCTCGATCTAATGGCCGATATCAACGGCAAAAACAAAACCACGTTTATCTTTTCCACGCACGATCAGCACATAATGGAGCATGCCCGCAGGCTCGTGAAAATCCAGGACGGCGAAATCGTCGACGACGGCGAGATCGCAGGAGGCGGGTCATGATCATTTTAAAGCTCGCCCTGCGCACCCTTCTCCGCCGAAAACGCCGGATGGTTTCAATAGGAATCCTCGTCTTGACAGGAACCGTGATACTCGTTTTCGGGGAAACTGTTGCGAGCTCCGCGGTTGTTGCATCAAAGCAGGCCATAATAGACAACTTCACCGGGGATCTCATCGTATACTCCGAAGTTTCCAGGGAAAAACCCTCGCCATTCGCATTCACTACTCCCCTGCCTGTCATAGGTGAAATCCGGAAGGTGCAGGACTGGCTTGACAACAACACTGATGTGGCCCTTTCAGTGCCCATTGCCCAGAATTACGCACTGATTTCCGTGGAGCGCGGCGGAAGGAAAATAGAGCTGCCGTTCATTTTCTACGCTGTGGATCCTGAAAAATACCGCGCCGCTTTTGACATCATAGGAGTCAGGGATGGAAGCTATTTCGGTATCGGCACCATTGAAGAAAATCCCGGACGCGGAATCCTGATAAGCCTGGCGCAGAATGAGCGCTTTAAAAAAAGCTACGACATCACACTGTCTTCGGCCGAGAGGGTCACCTTTCTTGGCCTTACGCCCGGCGGCTCTGTAAACGCCATACCCACAACCATCCGCGGCATATTTGAGCCGGGAGCATTCAAGAGCGTATTTGATTACATCAATTTCGTGGACATCATAACCTACTCCGAGCTTTACAATTTCACAGGAGTCAAATCCGGCTCGCTGCCTGAAGCCTACGAGAAGGCCCTTTCATCCGAAAGCGAGGACGACATTTTTGCTCTCGCAGATGATCCGGAAATCTCCCCCATCCAAGTGGAAACCCTTGTCTCAGAGGCGCTTTCCGGCTACACCATGATCGCGGTAAAATTGAATAATCACGACGGGCTCGAGGCATTCCGCGCGGAAATAGAAGCCGCAGGCCTTGGCGTAAAAACCCTTCCATGGGACCAGGCGAGCGGGTTCTACGCGCCGATCGCGCAATCGCTTTCAGCCGTCATTTATGTCATCGTCGGCATCATTTTTCTGATAGTAGCGCTCATTTTCATGAACACGATGATAATAAACGTGGTGGAGCGCACGCACGAGATCGGCACAATGCGCGCGCTTGGAAGCGAGAAGAGCTTCATCCGCGCGCTGTTTGTATGCGAGACGCTGCTTCTGAATCTTTTCTTTGCAATCGCCGGAATCATCATCAGTGCCATGCTTATGGCTGTGGCTGGCCCTTCCGGGCTTCCGCTCCCGGATATCATTTCCCAGTTTTTGATCGGCGGGGGCAACCTCCCGGTTTATTTTTCACTGCAACCTTTCGTACTCGCGCTTGTGATTGTCTGTGTCGTAAGCGTTCTCGCCACGCTTTACCCGGTGCGTGTTGCCACAAAAATCAGCCCGCTTGCGGCGCTGGCGGACAAGTAGGAGACGAACATGTTTTCATTCGTACTGCTTGCTTTCAAAAACGCATTCCGCAACAAAAAACGCGCGATCACCCTTGGAATCAACTACAGCGTTGTCACCCTGCTTCTGTTAATTGTGCTCGCCCTTTCCTCTGGTGCCAAAAACGTCATCGCCGGAAGCCTCGTGCGCGCAACTGCCGGCCACCTCACTGTCTCCGGCGATTATATAATTGACAAGCGTTCATTTCTTGGCGTGCGCAATTATGACCTGGCGGCGCGTGCGGCCAAAGAACTGTTTCCTGAAAGCACCGTTGTCAAGCGCTACAACTACAGTTCGGCGCTGTATTATCGCGGCATTTCAAAGCGGCTTTCCTACACCGGTATCGATGTCTTTACTGACACGGGTTTCAAGGACGACATTGGTTTCTCCAAAGGCGGCTGGGAGGCGTTTGCCTCAAATCCTGACGCGGTAATAATACCGCAGTCGGTGGCCGATTATTTCGGGCTTGAAAACAACGAGGAGGTCATGATCTCGCGCAGGACCAGATTCGGCGCATTCAACACCTCCATCCTGAAAATAGCGGGAATACACCAGACGCAGAACTATTTTCTCTCCGACCTCGTGCTCTGCCACTTTGATTTTCTGCGGAAACTTGATCTTGCCGGCGAAGATACCGCAACAAACCTCTACATATATTTCCCTGCCGCCTCGGGCCTTGAGGAAAAACGCGCCATGTATATTAATGCCCTTTCTGCCGCTGGATTTGAGGCGGACAAACCCGCAACAAATGAAGAGGCGCTTTCTGCCATCACAGCCGCAAGCCCGATTTACGCTATCCTGGATACAGACAAAGACATTATCAGGCTGAAGGTTTCCACGATAGACGAGGTACTGGGCATACTATCCACGGTATTAAACGCGGTCAACACAGTTGCGCTCTTCGTAGCCGCGATCCTGCTTTTCATTGTCGCAGTCTCGATATTCATCAACCTGCGCATGACTGTAAACGAACGCCTTTCGGAAATCGGGACAATGCGCACCATAGGTCTTTTCACCGGCGGCGTGACAGGGCTCTTCATCCTGGAAAATGTCATGATCTCAATAGTCTTCTCTGTTGCCGGGGTATTTGCCGCGATGGTCCTGATGTTCCTGGCGGGCTTTCTCACATTTCCAAGGACAAGCAGTCTTGCTGTTATCCTGTCCGGGGGACACATAGTATTTTCACCCGGATTTTTTGACATACTGATGGTCGTTTTCGCCATCACGCTGTTCACCGCTGTCTTTTCCTATCTGCCCGCGCGCAGGGGCGGCAAGATCAAGCCGGTTGACGCATTATCGAGTACGTTCTAGGAGTATTGCATGAAACAAAACAAAATCATCCGGACTTTTTTTCCACTGGCTTTTGCGTTGATGGCGTTCCCGGTCTTTGCCCAGAAGGCAGCCGGTCCTGATGACCCTAAGGCCGTTGCGATAATTGAAGGATTCGAGCGAAAGCTCAACCTGGACGGTCTTGATGTCAGAAGCGATTTCACGCTCGTACAGAAAAAACCCTCGGAGGCGGACCGCGTGCTGAAAATCAGGATTTTCCGGCGGGACGCCAAGAGCCTTTTCACGATAATTTTCCAGTACCCGGACAGTGAAAAGGGAAAGGGCTATTTCCGCAGCGGTGATGACCTCTACCTTTACCTGCCGACAACGCGCGAGTTCGTCTACCGCAACAGCAAGGACGACATCGGCTCTACCGATGTACGCACCGACCTCTTCGGAAGGCTCACAAACCTGGAGAAGTTCAGGGCGACTTATATCGGCACCGAGACCGTCTCAAAATGGGAATGCAATGTGGTCAGGCTTGACGCCAAGGTCCTTGACGTGTCCTTCCCGGTACAGAAATGGTATGTGCGAAAATCAGACGGCCTGCCTGTGAAGGTGGAAAACTTTTCAGTATCGGAAACACTCGTACGCACATTCTACTATGTAGATTACGTCCAGATCAGTCCGGGCAGATTCATTTTGTCCAAGCTTCTGGCAGTAAACCACCTGGAAGAAGGACAGAAAACCCTCATCACCAACGAGAACGTGAGCACGGCCGCAATCCCTGACAATGTGTTTTCGCGGCAATATCTTGAAGAGCAGTCACGGTAGACTTGCGGTCAGAAAGACAAAAAGGAGATGTGCATGGTACGTTTTTCAGCAGCTGCGGCAGCTTTCTGTTTTTGCGCATTTTTCCTTGCGGACGGCCGGCTATTTGAACAAGGGACCGCCGAAGAAACACCACTTGCTGACGATCAC
>RPPD01000292.1 GCA_003818675.1 Spirochaetaceae bacterium | reverse complement strand
TGCTTAAAAAACTGCTTTCATGGGACATTGTTATACGCTCACTTACAGAGAAAAACAAGCTGGAGGTGGAATATTTAAGGCTCACATCCCAGACAGACACCCAAGGAGAAAAAACAGCCCCGAAAGAGTCCAATGGAGGCAAAGCATGAGCAGCCTGATTGATCCGCGCGAAATTCTGGATATTGCCCAAACAATTGAGTCAAACGGAGCAGACTTCTACAGAAAGGCAGCCGTACTGCATCCCAAAATAAAAGAGACCGCTATTCTCCTTAAACTTGCGGAGATGGAAGAAGAGCACAAACAGACATTTGCCATGATGCAGGCGGAATTGTTTGCGGGTCGCTTTGAAAAAGCAGACCAGGACTTCATCAACAACATCGGCGCCTACCTCAAGGCCGTGACCGACAGCCAGAGCCTGGAGGGTTCGGCATATGCAACATATCTCTTTTCGGGCAAGGAAACCATCCAGGACATCATTCGCCTGGGCATAGAACTTGAAAAGCAAACCATCCTTTTTTATATTGGACTGGCCGATATCATGAAAAAGGAATCTGACAAGAAGGTCATGAAAAAAATAATAAAAGAAGAACGCGACCACATAATCACACTGGCCGGATACTTGAAAAAATCTTCCTGAATTTGCAGGGCATTCCCGGATAATTGGCAATACACTCCAACTCCCCTCTTAACAGGATCATTTCCCTGTCCGTCAGAATGGTCAGGTGCGGCGGCGAGACCAGGCAACGAAATATTTTCATGAAGGCGGTTTTTATCAAAGGCTGGTAAACTATTTGCCGCACTGTCTGTTCCCCAAGAAGGCTTTTTCTGCCAAACACCGAAAATTTGTAGTTAAGCTCCGCGAGATATGCGAACTTCTCCCTTTCGTTAACGAGACTCTCTTTATCCACAGCTGATTCATCAAAATGATTCATCCTTCTGCGAATCATGTTCTGGATCGGGAGGAACCGGTTCCGCGTCCGGGATCATCTGGCGAAAGTGCTCCTGAAACACGCGGGGAATCTCATCTTGTTTTCGGATCTGCACAGTGCAAAGCCAGGATCTTTCCCTTTTTGTCATTGCCGCCTCCCGGATCCTGTAAAATGCAAAAGGGTCCAATACTCATGATTATCGATATCATCAATCATCGGGAGTTTCAAGAGTCGCCCGTGCTTTTTTCCATAAAAGACCGGAATTCAACGCAAAGAATGTCACACCTCCTCTTTTTTTGTGTACAATATATGAGGAGAAAAAATGAGCACGCAGAACGAAAATACAGTTTCCCCGGAAAAAACCGGGAGCTCTGATGCCCGGATTATCGCCCGCATCCTTTCAGGCGACAAACAGGCGCTCGAGCAACTCATCAGGAAATACCAGGACTGGATTTACAACCTTGCCATCCGCATGGTCATAAAGCCCGAGGATGCCGAGGATGTCACGCAGGAAATACTGGTTAAAGTCATCACGAACCTGAACAAATTTGATCCTTCCCGCGCGTCATTCAAGACATGGCTGTACCGGATTTCCGCCAATCACATGATCAACATGAAAAAACGCGGATTCGAAAACAGCAAATACGGTTTTGAGAACTACTATGAAAGAATGGATTTTATCGAGGACAAGGTCCCCGAGGACTCAAAGGAAATCAGGGACCTCGTGGAGGACACTCTCATCAATTGTGTTCTTGCGACGCTCGTCTGCCTTTCGCGCGAAGCGCGCATGATCATAATCCTTGGGGTTATTTTCCGCGTCGATTCAGCCATTGGCGCAGAGGTGCTGGGAATCTCGCGGGAAAATTTCCGCAAAATTCTTTCGCGCTCACGGACAAAACTGAAACGTTTCATGAGCACGACCTGCACTCTGGTCAACAAGAAGGCAAAATGCAAATGCCATATGAAAATGACGAGCCTGATAGAACACGGGTATAAAAACCCGGGGAAATTGATGTACAAGAAGCTGCACCATGATAAAAAAATCAGGGAAGTCCTCGGTGGAAGCGTATCGAGATTTTTAACCAAATATTTCTACCCGTTTGACGCGATTTTTCACAGTCATCCCTTCTGGAAAGCCCCGGACATGGTTGCATGGCTGCAGAACGCCATGCAGGGAAACGAGTTCGAGCATATCTTTGATCCGCAAAATGTCATGAACCATTTCCGCACAAATTCAAACAACTGATTCCATGCATTAAATCACCTGACGGCTTCCAGGTCAACAACAGAAGCCGAATCATGAAAGGAGAAATCCATGAGAAAGTATTTGTTACTGGTCCTCGTCGCGTTCGCTTCCTGTGCCACAACCGGTGTTGATCCTGACGAAAAGCTTTCAACAGATCACCTGTGGAAAGCGCCGCCACCTGTCATTATTCAGGTGCAATTGGGGAAAATCCCGGAAATCCAGGCATATCTGAAATCCGGCGGGGATGCCAATCTTAAGGACAGCAGGGGCTGGCCCCTGATCCAGATCGCGGCAGAAGCGGGAAGGACCGATGTCGTCAGGGTGCTTGTTGAAAACAAGGCGGACGTGAATGCGCTTGATCCGGAAAAAAGAACGGCCCTCATGAAGGCGGCCTATTATGGTTATGACGAGATGGTCAGTATTCTTTTAACCGCAAGCGCTGATTATAAGCTGAAGGATTCAGGCGGTGAAACAGCCCTTTGGAAAGCCACCTATCGGAATTACCCCACTGTGCAAGCCCTGCTTCGCACAGCCGGCGCAACACAATAACTGCGCGGTTTAAAAAACCGGCCACTTTTCCGGCATGTAATTTCGTCCAGAGAGTCTTTCGGGCAAAGGCTTGGAGGCTCTCTGTTTTTTTTATCACTCTGTCTCGGTCAGGGATGAAAGAAGTCTGGCGTTCCAGAAATAAAAATCCACAAGACCGGGGAATCCTGGCGGTATATATGAGGAAGGCGAACAAATCCCGATAAGATCCACATGATCCGTATTGGGCAGGATGCCGAGCAGGTTCCAGACCCCTGCATCAGGTTTTTTGCTTATGCCGGGTGTCCACTCAACAATGCGGTCAGTGGTGCCGAGTGTGGGTCCAGGCTGTGACCTGGTGTTTACCACTCCATCATTAGGCCACCACGTGCGGTCAATTGTTATATAATCAATATTGTGCTTTTCATATGACCCCATGAACAAGGCCCCCGCCTTCAGAAACATGTTTGTCCTGAAAGTCGGCACACGCGTCTTGTTCAAACCAGGTTCTGTCGTGTCTGAGCCCCAGGAAAAGTAATAGACATCTGGCACTGAAGGTGCCTTCTGGTTTAATACAGACGCACCTTCAGGTGACAAATCAAAAAAACTGCCATCCATGGTAAAATACCATTTTTTATCAGCGAGTACACGGGCTGAAAAATCCTGGAATGACTCGTTCTTCCTGGGTACAAGTCCCCACTGGTCAAGCTTGAAATCGTATATCCCGACAAGCCCGATGGCAGAGAACGCAATCAGATCAGAAAAGAATTTCCTGTAGTCCTGAGATTCATAGTCTATGTTATCAACCTGCGATATTCCGTCATGGGGAGTGTTTAATGTCATGACTGAAAACACCCAGTGGTTTCCGCCTGCAAAAAGCGGCGAAACTGAATCTCCAGACGCTTCCCTCTCCTCTTTGCTGCCATTCGCCAGAAGCGATGTTAATAACCTCGCTGTCTGGCCGCCCATTGAGTGGCCTATCAGATGTATCTTCCGTGCAGTTCCTGTTGCGGGATCTGTTGTCCCCCACTCCGGGAGGAGTCCGGAATAAGTGCGTCCGAATCTGGCATGACCATAATGGGCGGAATGCACCGCGCCATAGTCAACCCTTCCGCCCTTAAGCGATGCAAATAGTTCACAGGCGCGGTCCCAGTTGGAGGATATTGGGCCTACTGCCGGGGTAACTGTCCTGTATCCGGCATTCGTAAGCTGTTCCTGCAAGTCGATAAATCCTCCCCAGTACTTAAAACCAAGTCCCTCGTCACGGCCAAATCCCGCGAATCCGTGCACAAAGACT
>RPPD01000291.1 GCA_003818675.1 Spirochaetaceae bacterium | reverse complement strand
GACGGGCAGCCTCGAGGCGCTTAAGGGTACTATCAGTGACATCGTTACCAAGCCCAAAAAGGCCCTTCAACAGCTCTTTGAAGCAGATGATTTTACCTTTCGCTTCTGGAGTCAATTCACCAATATCATCCTCAAAGACTACAGGGATAAAAAGGACAAGTCCGAGGAAGAAATAGGCTTTTGCCAGGCAGCCCATATCATAGGGCTTTTCATAGGTTTTCAGAAGAGCCTCATCCAGAGGGAAAACCAGCGTGAACTGGATTTCCATGTGCTGGAGAAACTGGTCAAGAAACCGCCCTATGCGTTTACTGTTCGGGACCTGTACATGCTAAAGGATGTCAAGGGTGCCAAATACATAGACAAGTACTCACGTGAGTTCATCCACGAGTTCTTAAGGCGTGTCACCAAGATTACAGATTCCTCCAAGCTGCCCTATCTCATACGGATCAAGCTTGACGAGGCCCATGACTATTTTATCCAGAAAGACATTATCATCCCGGTTTTTGTGAACAGCCTGACTGAATCGCGCCGTGTACTGGAACAGGAATACAAGGACGAATGGCAGACCCTCCTTCGCAACAACACCAAGCTGCCCACCATGATCAATGACAATGAGTTTATAAATGACCTCACTGCCAAGGTAAAACGCCATTTCCCAATAATAATTGCGCTTTCAAATCCACACCTGCTGTATGTTGTAAAAGAAGAATCAAATATCTCCGAGGAAAACAAAATACAGATAGATCGCTGTTTTTCAAAGAAAAACACTTTAAAACCACTTACAGAACTTCTTGATATTTACCGCTCCCATCTTTTACACGAAGTTAAAATGCTTCTGCCTGTCTGGTATACCGTGCCAGTCCTCAAGCAGATATTCTTTCTTTTCCGCTGGTTTCTTGGCAAAGGCAACAAAGGTTTTCGCGCAAAAGCCCTTCGTCTCTGGCAGGACGTCAAGACAGAATGGAAGCGAGGTGCAGACAAGGATTATGCCAAGCTTATCAGTTTGAAAAAAGAAGAAGAATCCGATGAGGGAGCAGTCGGCCAGACAGTCACGGGGAACAGGGAACAGCTTGCCAAATATCGCGAAGCAGTGATAAAAACACGCGATGATGTCATTGGCAAGGAGACTGATCTGGACTCCCTGCTTGCAGAACTTGCTGAAAAATGGAATCCCCTTTTTGATCCTGCGGCAAAGGCCAATCTTTTGGAAGACGTGAACTGCTTTGTCCGCGACTATCTCCGCCAGATCAAGCGGACATATAAAATAAAGCCTCCAACAGCAGAACAGATACATGGGTTTTCTTCACACCTGGTGGCAAACAAAAACCTGAAGGACATCAGGAAAAAAGAAACGCTTCGCACATATATTGAAGCTTATATGGTAAGGCTCCTTGAGGAAATTTACAAAATCAGATAGTATCCGGCTCTTTCAAAATAAACTGCAAATGGTTATAATGGCTGATGTTTAACAGGCAATTTCAAGGGACAATCAAATTGCTTATATTCGCAGCTTTCTGGATACTTGCGTCCAGCTGCACTACTCTTCCAAATTCCTTGAATATATATCACAGACAGGATGATGGGATCATGTCCCCTGCTCCTGAAATATCCATTCCTGATAAAATCTGGCCGCCCGGGACATCGTATGATCCTGACAAAGAAAATCTTTTGGTCATATCGAGTAACCCGGCAGGCGCGGAAATCTTCCTGAATGAAATATATATCGGAACTTCCCCGATTGAACTGGTCAAATACCCTGACGGATTCTATAGAATCCGTATTGTAAAAAACGGGTACAGTGAATATAGATCAAGCTTTTTCTTTGATGAAAAACAGAATCGTCATCATGCCATTTTATCCAGAATCACAGGTACAATGAAGCTTTCAGTTTCTCCGGCAGAAACCATTATCCTGCTTGGCCTGGATAAAATTATTCCAGGGACATCAAGCCTTCCTGCCGGAAATTATGCAATTGAAGCAACACTTTTTGGCTATTCAAGACAATCAATCCCTGTGACAATCAGGGAAAACCAGACAACTGAAGTTTCCATAGTGCTTGTCCCGTCATCTTTTTCAATCTCCGGCATTTCTGTCCTTCCTCAAAAAGCCAATCCGCGTCTACCAGGGGTGCGAGGTGATATTGTTGTACGTTTTGAGGCATCTGGTTCTGGCAAAGGGAAATTTGCGGTCAGGGACAAAGGCGGCACCATTGTTTTTGAAAAAAAACTCGATCCTTTCCATGCCAGATACCAGACTGTCACATGGAACGGGAAAGATTCTTCCCAAAATAATTTGCCGGACGGGAAATACAAGGCTGAAATTACCGCTGTGAGTGCAGATGATTCAACAACATCTTCGGTTACGGCGGAATTTCAGATCGCCCAATCAGAGTATTCCGGGGCACGCAACATCACATCAGGTGCGGCTGGACTCTTTTTATTGCCTGATTCCATTATTCTTTCAAACCTGAGAATGCAGGCTGACGCTTTATTCATGCTCCTGCCTGACGAATCCGGGGACCAGGCATCACCTTTATTCTTTTCTTTTGGCATGGGTATTCTTGACACAGGCGAGGCTACTATCGCCACATCCATAGTTATGTCTCCATCTGACAAGATTCCAGTCTCTCTTACAGCTTCCTATAAACATGCCTTTGTAAAGCCAGCCTATCCTGGAGGATTGGGATTATCAGGCCTTGCCAAACTCACCTTGAGAAACACCGCTGTTTCTGATATTTCAGCAAATCCGACAGGGTTTTGTGCAGGCATTCCCCTTGAAATTCGTATTGGTGATTATGGTTTTGGTATCTCCCCGGAATTATATCTCTCATGGGAACGCAGTTCTTGGGACGGCCTGGCCACATATCCTCTTGGATTTTACGCATCAGGTGCTGCACGTATGGGAATGTTTTACGACAATGGTGCGTTTTCTGCCGGAATCTCATTTGCCATGTTTTCTGCTCCCTTTGACAGCGGATTTGTGATCCAGTTTCCCTTATACACCGCGGCTGAAGCCCGTTTCCTTGTTCCGGATACATCCCTATATATTTCAGGAAATGCGGTTTTTCTTGTCCAGGAGAATGGTGAAATTGACTGGTCTGCAGGGGTCGGAGTGTCCCTACTTTGGTAGCAGGCCCTTTGCAAAAATATAGATCAAAAGGCCTATCACACCGATTGAAAGCAGTATGGCGCCTCCCTGATATACCCATATTGGAATTGTGTTCTTTTTCTTGACAGTACGAAACTTTTTATCTCTGGCCCTTCTTATGGTTTCCTTCATATATCCGCATTGCGGACATCCACGGCGAAACTCGTGAGGGAATCCCTCCCGCCCACATCGCGGGCAAAGCACAGAATAGAATACTTTTCCGCAGCTCGGGCAGGATTCAGTCTCAAGCGGTACTTCTATCTTGCAACTTTCACAAAAAAACTTAACAGGCATGTGAATAATTATATCCGTTTTCATGCTGATTTTTCAAGTGCTTTTCAACCGGTTTTATAATGCCATACATGCAGGCTGTACAGTGGAACAAAAAAAGAGTATAAAGGTTTTCATGGAAACAGGTATTGTGGGTTTTCCCCTAAGCGGAAAGACAACTATTTATAACGCGATTACAGGCCAGGCCGCAGATACTTCCCCCCATTCAGGCGGGAAAAACAAGGTGAATCTTTGTGATGTCAAGGTTCCTGACGACAGACTTTATGCACTTGCCAAAATCTTCTCCCCAAAGAAGGTAACGCATGCAGGAATGATACTCAAGGATATAAGACTGGAGTATGACGATGCCGGCCACATGACATCAGCCTCTGCCGGAGAAGTGCGTAATGTTGACGCCATGGTACTTGTAATCCGCGCCTTTAAAAATCCCGAGGTCGTTCACCACAGCCAAACCCCGGACCCTGCCTCAGATTGTGCCAAGCTTATAGATTCTTTTGTGTTCAGCGATTACGAGGTCTGTGAGAAACGCCTCCAGCGCCTTGAAAAAGAGGGCAAGAAG
>RPPD01000290.1 GCA_003818675.1 Spirochaetaceae bacterium | reverse complement strand
TGCCGGAACAGGCACGCCTTCGTGTTTTTGCTGCTATAAGCCAAAAAACCGCCAGGCATGCAAAACCCCGCGCCTCAAGGATCCTCCGCTATTCACCCGGATTGGCCGCAGTTGCCGCGGCACTCATCGCCATACCGCTTGCAGTGGTTCTTGGATTCGCAATCATTTCGCGCCCGGCGGCAACTGGATTGGTAGCAGCGTCGGACAAGGGCGGTATAATAGAAAACCGCGGGTCAACTGTAATTCCAGGCACGGCCATCGCTTCAGAAGATGTAATTGCCACTGGAGTGCATGAGCAGGTTTCCTTGTATTATGGCCAGACCCTGGCGCTCCACGTATTCTCAAATACCCGCCTTGGTATTAGCAAACCCGGGATAGACGCAACTGCCGCTGAAAGCGCTGCAGCAGATTCTTTTGCCATGGATCTCAAGATCGGGACCTTCTATATAAACAGGAAAGCTGTTGCGGATGAAAAGCTTCCAGATGTGGCGGTCGACGTGGACAGCTATACTTTCACGCTCATGGGTACCCGTGTGCTCTTCTCTGTGGCTGCGGACCGCACCATCACCCTTATTTGTTACGAAGGCATTGTAAACGCGCATAATCCTCTGGACCAGGCTGGTCAAAAAACTTCAGAAGCTTTGCCTGTAATAAATGCGGGCATGAAGGTCATTATAGATCCCGCGGGTTTGTGGAAATTTATAAAGGCGGGAAATTGGCTGCATGATGAAAAGGCCGTTGATGAAGAGCTTCGGGAAAATGTATCGCCAACAGAGTATTTCAGGGAAATCTCGTTTCCTGGAACAGTAACAATCAATGACGCAGCCGCGGACAAGGAGCTTCCGCCGTATTCTGTCACACGCATTGGAAGCATTGCCGGATCACAAACAGCCGCGGACAAGGTGAACTTCTTTGCCGCGATACATGCAGGAAACCGGTCCTATGCCATAAACCAGGAAAGCCTTTATTTGATAAATACTTACGGTGTAGCGCGCGGTCCTGTTCTTCCGTATGGCGCATCTTTTAAAGTACCGCTTGCTTCAAGCAGCAATTTTATCTGCCTCTCCACTGCCTCCTCGGTCATACTGGTCAACACTTCAACCCTGGCAGTTTCATCAATACAACTGCCGGATGACGGGAGCATAGACCATGCGTATGTCCCGCGAATTGCCGGCAACAAGCTTGTTGTACCAGTGCAGAACAAGGGATATTACACGGCGGATATTTCCAATTTGGCATCAGGTCTCACCCTTTTATCTGCAGAGCAGTTCCCGATATCGCCTCTGGTTTTTGGCAGCACTGTCATCACAGGCTCGTATTACAACAAAATCCTGGCCGGAGTGGACATGGCTGTCCAGGTTTCCGCGACTGGCAGCGCACCGGAAAAGTTCAGGGTGAGTCTTGCAGGCAGCCCTTTCGCCAATCCGGTTTTTGCAAACGACAGCATTTATGTTGCTGTGGATTCGGGAACCTCCGCCAGGATAGAGCGCTACTCATCCATGGGGGAAAAGACCGGATCATGGAACCTGAACTCCGGCATGAGCACTGATTTTGTCGCATCCGGAAAATATGTCGCCGGCATTCTGTCTGATGGGGATCTCTTTATTCTGGACACCGCAAGCGGCCTTGTGAAAAAACCAACAAGGTTGTTTGCGCAAGAACTCTCATCGCGCCAGCGCCGCAGTGCAGGCATTCTGATGAAGGGAGGGGCCATTTACGCGGGAACAGACCAGGGCGTTGTCATAAAGGTGGACCTTGCTCAAGCTGCCATTATTGCTGAAATTAAAACCGCGGATGCAGGAATTTATGTCCCGTGCTTTGGAATTGGCGAAGACGTATTCTGTATAGACAATTCCGGCTCTGTGTACCGGATTGCTGAAAATAAAAAATAGCGCACAGGAGCCGGTCAGTTAAATAATGTACTAAAATCTGAGTATCAA
The DNA here is from genome assembly GCA_003818675.1 of Spirochaetaceae bacterium. The sequence goes on along the minus strand of RPPD01000290.1, from coordinate 2,057 downwards.
GCCTACACCGCCCAGGCCGCCTGAAATATTTGTGCCATCATAGGTAACGGTGCCAATATTGAAAGGCACAACATAGCCCAGGGAAACCAGGTCAACATAAATTGTGTAGAAATCATCCACATTAATGAGGATCCCCATGTTGACCCCTGCCTTGAACATGATAAGAAGGGTTTCGTCCTTAAACTCGTACTTGTCAATTGGTTCATAGTAGACTATGCGAAATGCGTTCTGGAGATTGATGGAAGCTGTGAGATTTACCACCACGCTGATGTTGCCCGCGCTCCTGAAAGACAGCGGGATGATCCTGAACTCGTGCTGGCCTACTATGGGATGCGAGCTGAGCTTGGAATCAAGCGTCCCCGGATACCCGGCGGAGAACGAGTAGCCGATACCGGAACCAAAGAGCTGGTCCCAGTACCAGATAAAATCTCCCTCCAGGGCCAGGAGATTCATCATGGGGTGGTATTTGCCCACCAATGCGGGCTTGATCATGGACTGGTGTATATTGATCAAAAACCGTTTTGCCAGAAAGCGTTCGTTGAATAGAAGCATGTCCAGCTTGTCCTTGATCCTGATCTCGCGGCCCAGTTCACGGGCGAGCAGGCCGGGCGAGAGGAGCGGGAGCTCTTTTTCAATGGTCTGTGCCAGACGCAGGGCTTCAGCTGTTCTTCCTGCCGCAAGAGAGACTGGAACTGCAAGCTTGACTTGGGATGAGTCTTCTCCTTCAGGGAGAGCTTCGTAAAAGCACAGAACAAAACGGTTCTCGCGCTTTTCAATAATACAAAGCGTATGGCAGTCGCGCTCGGAAAGCAAATTGTGCAAGCCCGCATAATCCGGCGCTGCAGGATCATAGGTCCATGAACTTATTGTTACAGACAACCTGTTGCTTGACAGCAGGCGCGACACTGTCTCTGCCGCAAGAAGCCTTGCCGAGGCAGTAGCGTCATCAAGAGCATCCTTGTCAGCGCTGCCCACGGGCAAAACAATAAGTACACGCTCGCGAATTGGTGTGAGATACAAAGACGCCGTGAGCCCAGAGATGCCAGAAATGTTGCCCGTGATTGCGGATTTTTTAGCCACAAGCTGTGAGATGATCTCACGTGCATTTTCATAAAGATCATCCATGCCGGCAAAAACATGCTCGTAGTGCCGGGATATCGTATTTGATCCTGACGGCGAACTCGACTGTAAACCCGCCTGCCAGAGAATCAGGGAAAGGGAAATATAGTTTCCTGTCCTGCGGCAGGAGCCTGTCACGATCTTGCGAGCCTGGAGAAGCTCGCCTGCTTCAACATAGGCCGCCTGGTCCGTGAGCCTGTCCTGCTTGTAGCCAAAACCGCGCAGGAGCTTGTTGCGCTCGTAGCGGTTCATCACCTGGAATCCGCCTGTTTCAAAAATAGTGTAGGAAAAAAGGTCTACAAGGATGTGCATGTCAAACTCGGAGATTCCCTCGTACTCAAAGTCAGCGACAATCAGAAGCTCCTGCTCCTGGCTGTGCGCGCAAAATGTCAAAACAAGGATGTGGAAAACTCCAATAAAAAAAATTTTCGCCCTCATTTCAGAACCTCAATCCAATCTGCACATTAATGGAAAGGCAGAGGAAGTTCCATGGCGAGATTCCCCACGCGTATTTCAATGTGGTCGTGCCCACATCATATTCTGACGGGTCCTGATTTTCGATGGTCCAGGATAAGCCATGATACTTGAGGCGCAAGCCTGCAAAAAAGCCCTCGGAGACATAGACAGTGAATCCCAGATGTATGGGAATGCCTATCGTTATGCGCGTGACTTCAGGATACCATGTCCCAATGCCGAGTGTATCTGAAAGCGCCGAGGAGTGGGAATTGTATTCATATGAGGCGGAAAGCCCTATGTCCGCGGACAGGGAAAAAGACGAGAGCGTATGCATGCCGAAGAGCGCTTCCAGGGATATTTCCCTCTGGTCCGCGACTGTTTCCAGGAAATCAAAACCCAGATATTCAGCGCCAAGCCTGATGTGATAGGGCGAGTCAAAGAAGTATGAATATTCCAGGGCGAGAAGCGGCGAGACCGCAGGG
>RPPD01000289.1 GCA_003818675.1 Spirochaetaceae bacterium | reverse complement strand
TGTAGATTCAGTTTTTTTCATTGCCCTGCTCTTCATATACATTACACGAACCAGGGAATTGGATCAATGCAGATAATATTACGGGGATGTTGCATTATACTGTCTGGTCAGGTACAATTCGATGCAGAAAAAGGGCACGATCCCGTATCGAACCTTTTAATATTTCCAATATGGAGGGAAAGATGAAAAACAGAATGATGACCATGGTGGTCATTGCGATTGTCTTGGCAGCTGCGGTTGTGATGATGTCTTGCGGAGGAGAAAAATACGCGGATGTCAAGAAGCTTATGGCCGAGGGTATTGCGGCAAATGATGCTTTTCTCAAGGCAATCAATGCTGCTGCTGACGGGAAAGCCGCTGCAGCAGCTCTCACTGCCTACGCCCAGTCGATGAAAACACTAAGTCCTCAGATTGAAGGCCTGGACAAAAAATATCCCGAGCTTGGAAAAAATCCGCCGAAGGAACTGGAAGAACTCAGCACAAAGTTTGAAAAGTCATCCATGGACACCCTTCAGGCAATCATGACCAAAATGAGCGCTTTTGCAGGTGATCCTGAAGTCGCAAAAGCCATGGAGGCATTTGAAACAGGGAAATAATTTTTTAAAGATAATTTCTGTTTATTGGTAATTGTATTGAATGACAGGCACGGGAAGGATTTTTCCTGTGCCTTTTTTATGGTTTTGACCATCTGCCTGTCGCAAGATCAAGCAATATATTATTGTCAACAGGTACCAGGTCATGCCAGGCGCCTTCAATCAGGTCGTTCGCGAAGCCTATGGTGATTGTTGCACCGAGGGAAAGACCTTCCGTGTTTACAAGCACTGCGGGAGCGACTTCATCTCCCGTGGTGTGAGCCATGAGTCCTCTGGCAAGCTGTGGAGAGATGATCCGCGAGTCCTGTTCTGTAAAATTATAGCGCTTCATATATCCGCTTATGAACTTGTCAACACCAGCCAATAGCTGATTTTTGGCATAGGTTTGAAAATCTGATACTGATGGAATTGAGGTGAGGGGATAACTCGTCACACGTGCATTGTTCCCTGCAATAGCCACGGTCCGCCAGGCGCAGGGAAACGTTATCATGGAAGAGGTTTCTATGTCCAAAAGAAATGTCTTGTCAGGCCATGTCCGCATTGTGATGTCCTGTGCGTGAAAATGCCCGGTGAAAACCAGGCGCATGCCGTAATGTGCAAAAAGTCTGGAAACCGCCTCCCAGTCGTCAAGAACAAAATCCCTGAAATATTTTTTTTGGCTTGTGAAGTGCTCTACAATTCCATGGTGGAGCATTCCCATCACGGCCTTATTCTGTTTCACGGCTTGCGCGAGCTCGGCCTCAATCCATGCGAGTGTTTCTGGTTTGAAACGGCCTGCTGTGGATGATGGATATCTGCTGCTGTTTAAATAATATGTGCAGGAGTCCATGGCAAAGAGCCATAATCCTGGAACCGGTTCCGCAACATAACTGCATGACGCCGGGTCTTTGGAAACAGCCTCTGAATAACCAAAGGCGGAATAGATTTCCATAAACTCTGTGGAAGTCACAGATGCTATCTTTTCACTGCCTCTCGCGGTGTATCTGCACGCATTATAGTTATTGATGTCATGGTTGCCAGGGACCACATAGACTTGCTTGCCTGTGGCCTCTATCAAAGCAAGCAGGTCTTTTATTGCAAGGTGGTTTTCCAGCTCACCGTCTTTTGTGAGGTCTCCGCACACAAGCACAAACTTGATTTCGCGGTCATCAATCAATTTGCGCACAAGTTCCTCGTTTATTTCCTGGCTTATATCCAGCATCTTTTTCCCGCTGGCGAGCTCTCCTCTGAAATCAGGACCTGTGAGCCCGAGTGACCGTTTATAAAAGTGCGTATCGGAAACAATGGCAAAATACGCGTCCGGATAAGAAGGAAATACCGGTTTGGTTGTGTATTCAGTGTATGTGAATATTGGCCCTGTTGCGCAGGAAGCCACAAGGGAAATTAAAATAAGGAAGAAAATAAATTGCACCAGTGGTGTGAGTCTTTTCAGGACCTTTGTTATCATCTATTGCCTGCCATATCAAGTTTTGAGATTACCTGAATCACCTCTTCCATGAGCGGAAAGGATGCCATGTCCAGCGAGTCGACCGTGTCAGCCTGGCCATGCCTGAGCCGCCATGTTTCCGGCTGAATTGCTGCGAAACGCGCACGGAAAACTGACGCCGCAGGTACGCCGTTGATTTTATTGCCCGAGGAGTTCCCTGTCTGTGCCAGATCATCCTTGAGCGTATCCATTTGTTTTTTATACAGGCTGGCCTCATGGAAGGGCAGGAGCGTGAGGTGTATGGCCGGAAATCCCTGCAGCAAAAAACCGAGGTTGTCTGAGAACGGGGTTCGCAGTGAAAGAAACCTGCCGCGGACAGTCTGCGGGATCCGCGTCAGCAGCAGCTCGCGCAGGTTGTGCAGCTTTTTGTATAGTTCTGTGTTTGATTTGTTTCTGGAAGCCAGAAAAAGCTCTGCTGCTTCGCTGATTACCACTGTATCACCGCGGCCTGTCATGTCCAGGTTCATGAAAACAAGATCCTTCATTCCCTGGCTTCGGAAAAATTCGCCAAGCATGAATGAACCCTGTGTTTTGGGCGATCCGGACAAATCAGCCTCCTCCTTGTCGGTGAAAAGCATTATGGTATTGTGGGGACGCGTTGCACCCGCGAGCCTGGGAGAAGCCAGCATCAGTTGGACCACTGCTGCTGCATTGTCATTGGCTCCAGGAGAACCAGGTGCGCTGTCATGGTGTGCGGCCAGCACCTTCACAGGCCCCAGCTTTGGCGAATAGAGCTTGTTGTCAAAACGCAAAAGTATAAAACGCGCTTGTCCTATTGTGACCGGAATCGGTGACAGGCCTGCATTTGTGAGAAAATCCGAGATAAAGTGATGTCTGTCACAGGACAGATCAGTGATACTGCGCAGTATTTCAGTTATCCCGGCATTCGCCTTCATGATAATTCAATCATAGTTAAAAACCGAATGTGAGGCAATTCACTTCAATATCAGAAACCGCATGGCTGCGAGTTTTCGCCGCATATAGACCAGTAGGTTTTGCCAGAAAAGCTATAAATAGGCCTGATATTTACAATTTATATAAAGAAATTTTTTGCATATTTGGAGGAAATGGGATATAATCAACATGGTTATCAAAAAATGGTCAAAAATACTCTATTTTGTATATTATTATTCCTCGCTGTTGGTGTCTGCGCGATATCTGCGGAAGAGACTTTGTACCAATCCAAACCAGCAACATTATTCATCTCTGTTTCTGGCGGTTTTCCACTCTACAGTGGCGACCTTTTTTCAGTGATACAGGCCGGGTATTCTACCCGCCTGGTTATCGGGTATCTCTTCCAGTTTGACTGGGCTGACATTGGACTTGGAGGAATGACAGGTCTTGAGTTTTTTTACACCCGGGACAGTGTTCCTGCCCCATATTCCATGTACTCCTTTCCCCTTGCCGTGCATGCGCAAATATCATCCAAATTCGGCCTTCCTTTCAGACTGATCGCGGAAGCGCAAGCGGGTGTTTGTCTGGACTCGTTTTTTTTCCAGAACGAGACCACTGTGCTTACGACAGCCAAAGTATTTTTAAGCGCGGCTTTTGGCATTGGAAATGATCTGTATTCATTGGTGAATATTTCCCATTTTTGGGGTATCACCATTATTTTATTTGAGGACCCGGTCTATTTTGCATTGAATCCTGGAATCCGCATTGAAATAAAGTTGTAATTCGTCATGCGGGGGTATTTATGAGAACCAGATCAAAGATTTCAACTGTGGCAGTTTTATTGTCCCTGGCCGCAGCAGTTTTTTTTACACTTGTTTCATGCGATGAAGTGAACCTGCTCGGGATCGCCAACAGCGGTGCCAAATACGAGACAGACAGCTATATTGAAGGACCCGGATTGATGAGTTCGGATGTACCTGAGCGATTGAGGTACATTGTTGAATACAATACCGGCAGTGAAGATGTCACCGGAGACTATAACTG
>RPPD01000288.1 GCA_003818675.1 Spirochaetaceae bacterium | reverse complement strand
TGAATTGCCGCGTGGCCCAGTCATGGTAGCTGAAGTGCCGTCAATGTTATATGTGTACGAAGTGGTATTTCCCTCACGGTCAGTGACGGAAAGCACCTGGTTTCTGGCAGAATAGACCGCTGTCGTGTATTTTCTTTCCACAACAGGCAATACCGCGTTGTTTGCATCCGCTTCCTTTATAATATTACCGGCTGCATCGTAGAACCTGAGCGTAGTCGAAAGCACTTCTTGGGCGCTGCTTCCAGCAGCCGAATATACCTGTTCTGTCTTTATCTCCCTGCCAAGCGCGTCACGGGTAATTACGGTTCCTCTCCTGCCCTCTGAGTCTGGAACAAATGAGCCGGCAAGCTTTCCTGTCCGGTCATATGAGTATGCGGCCTCGGGACTCCGATTGCTCACAACTCCGTTCTCAAGGAATGAATCCTCGGAAAAAACCTGGCGTTCCACAAGTCCGAGCGAGTTGTAATAACTTATACTCTGCTCGCCTGTTCTCGGTCCAAAGCTCGCGACGGCGTTTCCAACTCCGTCATAATGGACTTTGCCTGTGATACCGCGGCCGTTATCAAACATTGTGCTTTCAATGACGCGGCCAGCCATGTCATACTGCTCTCGTCTCTCTTTACCCAACTCATTTGTAAATGTCATCAGATTAGTATCATAATCAAACGTGGACAATTGCACGGGATTGTCTGCCAATCCCGATGTTCCGTCAGGCAGTATCACCTTTTTCTGCCTTCCCATGGCGTCATATACAAACCATGTGACATTCCCGTTCGGATCGGTAATTGAGGCGATCTCGCTCCACCTATTATAAGTAAGTCTGACTTCCGAATACTCCGTGTATGTTCCTCCAGTCTGTGTAAAGCGCTTTACCCGCGTCATTTGACCGAAATCATCAAACTCATATGTTGTTCTTGCGCCTATTGGATCAGTCTCCTGGGCAAAAAGATTACCCTGTGCGTCACCATAGGCAATGGTTGTAGCAGGATGACCTGTGCGCAGGGGAGTATCCTTGTTGGCCGCAGCGGGAATCCAGGATGTATCATCTCCATCCTCAGGTGCCGCAATTGTCGTCACCCTTCCAAGCACGTCATAGCGGTACTCGGTGACAAATCCGCGCGCATTTTTCTGCCACATCACCCAGCCAGATGACGGATCATATCCAAATCTCTCCGTAATATCGGTTTTGGTTCCGTCCGCGTCAACTACGTTCTTTGTTGTGCGCGCGGCAGGATAGCCTTTTCCATCATATTGGTATTCAGTAATATGTCCTTCGGCATCTGTTGAACGCATGATATTTCCATACACCGGTGTCGCAGCGCCATCATTGTCATATTCTGCATGGTTTACAAGCCATTCTTCTCTGCTTGAATCCCATGCGGCGGAACGTTTTCTCTGTCCAAGGGCATTATATTCAAAATAATTGAAGCTGTATGTCGCCCTTCCCTCTCCTGTTAACAAGCCGCCATCTTCACTCAAGGGCGTATAATTTGTTGTCATGACGCCGAGCGGCAATGAATGCCGGGTTTTATCCAATGAAGGAATAATGAAACCGGTATCAGCATACGGTTTGAAGTCTGCAATCTCAGCAAAATCATCAGGATTATCAATATAAATCTTCCGGGTTACTGATCTGTTTATTCTTCCGGATGATGACAGGTTTTCTTCCTGTCTTATAATATTCCCGTATATGTCATATTCAAGTCTTGTTATCCTTGAATCTACGCCATGAAAGACACTTTTTACCGATGGCCGCGTTGTGAAAGAATCTTCGGGATAAGCGTAAGTTTCGCGCTCAAGGATCTTTCCTTCATTGTAATCACTGCGCTCAATAGAAAACCTTCGTGAGGAAACACCGTAGAGGTTATCCCCAAGTTCCTCCTCAATTTTCCCAGCCTCTTCGCTTATGGTACCCGGACTTCCAGCACCAGTGTCATCAGTCGTGTCTATCAGCACCCATCGCGCCAGCATTTTTTCATTTGCTTCAAATGTATACCTTGTCTGGCGAATGCCGTCTCTTGCTACTGTTGCGGCAATGTAACCCCGTTCTTCGCCTGTTGCGCCTTCTTCCTTCGCAGGCATGTTTAATGTTCCAAGCGTGTATTCATAATTCGTCACACGCTGCTGCACCTTGTTCCGGAATGCTTCTTCTGTTGGATATATTGCCACGTCTTTGACCACTGTAAACCCTGACTCATTCGCCGCAAGGTGGGCGTAGCGCGCTTCAAGTATGCCCTTCCCAGGTCCGCGAAGCTCAGTCATAAGCGGGACATATACAATGCTTCCGCTCTGGCCATCCAACCTGTTGATAAGCTGATCAAGACTTTCATATCCCAATCCGTTTATGGCTGCGTAAAAATCCACGGACACTCTTCCATTTTTTGATGGCATATCAGTGGGAGTATACACGTAACTCCAGGTTCTTTTGCCTGCATCAATTGAGCTCGTCAGCAATCCCTGATCATCATGCGTGTATATAACTTCCCGCCCATAGGGATCATTTTCTATCCATATTTTTTTGATATACGGCAGCTCTTTGATCATTACATAATCAAATTTTACTGTGCGTCCCACGGCATCAATAATATAATCCAGCTTCGGCTGGTTTGTTACATAATGGAATTCAATCCTGTTAAGTCCGGCAGAATCCACCTTCACAAGAGGTCTGCCCTGCGCATCAAACTGGTATTCCGTACCATCATTAAAACGCAGAGTATAAGAAAGATTGTTGCAGACTCTAACCGTATCGCTGTATTCACTGGAGTAATTTATCGTCATGTTATCATCAGGATTTTGTTCTACAATCAGTACAAAATCAGCATAATCATCCGGGGTGAGATAAAGTGTGCGGCTGTAGTGTTTTGTCACAACCATAATCGGCTCACCTTCTTCATCATATGTTGTTGAAGAAGTCTCCGTGTCATGGTTCACACATTTCATTTCCATTTCATAGAATGGATACTGGCTTCCGCCGGGAAGAACCAGTATGCTGTTTTTTCCCGCGTCCTTGATGTACGGAAAATCAAGCCTGTATCCTTTCCCGACCGTGAAGGCATAATCAGCCTTGTTTTTGAGATATGGGAGTAGAGCGTCATCGGAAACCATGAACGAATCCGCTTTGGCAGTGGACGTGGAATACATCCTGCTTATTGCAAGATCAAAACCCGCGGGTCCCGGAAGCGCAAGTTCAGAAACGCTGTTTGACAGACTGCCGCCTTCGACGGAAATGTCAAACGAGCCGTGCTGCATATAGGTGTTAAAGGGGCTGTACCCTGCCTCTTTAACATCCTCGGGAGACAAGTCCCTGGCTTCAGTTGCCTGTACCGTATACAGTGAAAAATGCCATGAGGTGAAATATACAGTGTCGTTTTCCGCGTCAACTATTGAATCACACAACACCCAGCGGTTCCAAACAGGATCAAAGTAATAGACGTCAAGATCCATTTCCGTCAATCCTGCAGGAATCAGCGCAGGATCGTATGTAATGCCGGCAAGATAGTTTTTGGGAAGTGTACGACCTTCTCCGACAACCTCTCCATCACTGTCTACCGCGGATAAATCATACATTGGTCCAATACACCGGAATGACGACCGGCTTGTGATTCCGGCAGACACTGCCTCTGTAATCCTTACAGCCGCGGTGTCATCCAGCATTCCATTCGGCTGCACATAAAGAGTCAATCCGTCAAACTCTGCAGTTGTGCTTTTTGTCGCATCATATTCTTCAAGTTCCTGTCCGCACATAATGGCAAACCATGATGTATATTCACTTTTGTTTCCCGCGCGGTCTATTGCCCGAACACGGTATGCATATTCACTTCCATTGGATACTTCAGTATCCTCATAGACAAGCGCTGTCAACTCACGAACACTTGTATCATCCCAAGACGGGGTCCGTTCCATTTCAATGCTGGTTGTGTCCTCTGAGGGTACCTGATACTTGACAATTATCTTGTTATTCCCCGGAATAATATTGAATGACACAGGCATTTCCGGAGGAGTCGTGTCTATTTTAAC
>RPPD01000287.1 GCA_003818675.1 Spirochaetaceae bacterium | reverse complement strand
GTCATTATCCGTGACAAACGGCAGTCCTTCCTCCGTCAAGGATGCAATGACCTCATCCGCCAGGCTTTTTTTCCTGTATAAAAATGCCGTGTCCCCGATCGAAAGTGTTCCCTGTTTAATTCTTTTTTTCAGAAATGCCGCAGCGTTTTTTGCCACGGCTCTCCTGTTATCGCCGGTGATAAGGATGATATCGTTTCCCTTTGCCCGGTGCGCCTTCAGTTTTTCCCTGATCTTGGATTCCAGCAGCTTGTTTGCAGTGTCCACGATGGTTCCAAACGAGCGAAAATTGGTTGAGAGACGGTATTCGGATGTTGAGGGGTAACTCTTGTCGAATTTGGAGAAGTTCTCCTTTACGGCTCCCCGGAAGCCGTAGATACTCTGGTTCTCGTCTCCGACGACAAAGACATTCTTGTGCCCTGAGACGACATGCGATATAAGTTCGTCCTGGATGGGGCTTGTGTCCTGGTACTCGTCCACGAGCACGAATTGGAATTGTTTTCGTACTGCTTCCAGGACTTCCGGCTTGTTTTTCAGCATGTCAAGCGCGGTGCTTTCCAGGTGGGCGAAATCTACGAGTTTTTCCTCCCGGAGGAGATCGCAGTATTTATCATAGCTTGATACGAGTTTCTGCGCGTCATCTTCATATACACCAAGTGTGCTCCCTTTTCTTGTAAGCGCTGCTGCAAGAGCAGCGGAATCAATGCTGTTTTCTGTCATTATATTGTACAGCAGGCATACCTGGTCTTCGGGATTTCCCATAAATCCAGCTGCCTTGATGATGATATCGCGCCAGCCTTTAATTCCTGAAATATCGAGTTTTGATTTATATGCCATCACGAATAGTTTCTGATCCTCGGCGTCAAGGACATTAAAGGATGCCCCTAATTCATGGAACATGAAGTTGTCTTCCATGATCCTCTTGCAGAAAGAATGGAATGTAGAGATATGCACCTTTTGAGCCTTGTCACCGATGGTAGAATGAAGCCTAGTACTCATCTCCTCTGCCGCCTTCTCTGTAAAGGTGACTGCAAGGATATTTTCCGGTAATACATTCTTTTCTTCTATTAAAAATCTGATTCTTTCAATAAGTACTCTCGTTTTACCAGAACCCGGTCCTGCGACAACAATAGCTGGTCCAGTGTAATGATGTATTGCTTCTGTTTGACGACTGGTGAGTTTCGGCATTTTTTGTATTCCGTTTATGTATCTAATTATAGTGGTTGTTGAAAGTGGACGCCAATCAATAATCCCCGAAACCCTACCCGCCATTTGTCCACCCTGGTCCCCTATACTTCCTCCATATAAGGAGAATCTGTGTGATGACTGTTGCCATGGCTGATTTTAAGCCCTCTAAAACCCATCTTGAGGTGAAAGACATCGTTTTCAGGAAAGACGACGACGAGAAATGCTTCGAGCTTGGCCTGTTGCCTGAAAATGAGTTTAGGGCATCTTGAAACTGTTATTAATACTAACATGCAAAGAATCAAGATGCCTTAGAGAATCAATAATTTCAATTATAACGAATAGAATGAAATTATTGATTCTCCACTGTGAGTCGAACTCGCGATAAATAGAAATTTATCGCGAGTCACTATTTCTATCACTTTGATGTCTCTCCCGATGTTTTCTTCAGGAACCTGGCGGTCGACGAGGTTTATTTCGATCCGTGTCGGACCTTTCTGCGGCTGAAAGATCCCGTGACCATTCGCTTGTCCCTGGATGGCAAGGGGCACGGGCTCCTGGTTCAGGGAGAATGATCCTCCCTTCTCCCAACCAGGCGCCGCCACTCAACGCGGGTGCCCTGGAAGTTGATGAGATAACCTACAGGTATCCTTGACAACTTCAGGTAATTGATGAGCTGCGCGTCCATCATGGCATTGAGTGCAGCGACTGATTTGAGCTCAAGGATTACTTTATTGTCAACAACCAAATCCGCGATATAACCACCAATGATGTCCCCTTTGTATTTGAGAGGGTGGACTCTCTGCCTATCAAAGGGGATATTTGCGTGTTTGAGTTCCCATACCATGCCTTCCTCATATGCTGATTCAAGCAACCCCGGCCCGAGAATGTTGTGTACGGTGTACGCCAATCCGATGAGTTGATCTGAAAGTGCCTTGTGAATGATGTTGTTCATATGATACCTCCTGATATTTTATGCAGGGTCTTTCCTTGGAGATCCTGCCCTCACAAACGAAGGGGCAGGTCGAGAAGGAAAGACCTGTAAATATTGGATTTGGAGGAATCAAATGAACATTTTCAAGGTATCAGCCCTATTTTCCCATCGGTGGATATCGGCGTACGCGCACGTGGTTTTCGCGTGTACGGGAAGACATGTTGAAACATTCTTTACAATCCTCCGGTAATGCAGAGAGTCGCGGATATGTCCTCGGATTTAAGAAATAGGGAAAAAAACCTATATACACAACAAAATAGTTCGCGTAAATTGACTGCCATCAGAGCAATAAAATGGGTGAACATGTATGCAAGGGATGAGGTCAACATCAAGAATATATTTGGCGTTTCTCTTTTTTCTTCAACTCTTTATTTTTTTATTTTCCTCAACACCGCCGTATACACCGTGTCCGAGTCCTGCCACGGATATCCCCAAAGCGATTCACGCTCAAGCCTGAAATCAGGGTGCGTGCCGAGGAACGCCTGTGCCGTTTTTTCATTTTCCGCAGTGAAGATGCTGCAGGTTGCAAAGACCAGGATTCCTCCTGGTGCAAGTACCCGGGCTGCGCGCGAGAGGAGTTTCAGTTTTATTGAATTCAGCTTGTCCATGTCAGCGGGATTGAAACGGATTTTGGCGTCTGGATTCCTGCGCCAGGTGCCGGATGACGAGCATGGCGCGTCAACGAGAATCCTGTTGAATCCGCCGCGTTTACCGACCTCTACGGGAAGTTTTGGCCGGGTTTCCCCGGATTCCCCGTCATCTTCCAGTATGCGGATGTTCTGGAGGCCGCTCCTCCTGATTCTTTTCTTCAGCAGAACGACCTTGCCCCTGCCAGGTTCGGACACAAATATGGCACCCTTGTTTTTCATCATAGAGGCGAGCTGGATGCTCTTGCCGCCAGTGCCAGCGCACATATCCCAGACAAGGTCTACCGGGGCGGCTTCTGTTTCCCGGCCTATATGCTGACTGGCCAGATCCTGGACCTCGATCCTGCCGCTTTTGAAGCAGGCGCTATCATAAATTGATTTTTCCCCGGATGCAGAAATGACATCTTCGCCTTCCTGTTTGACCTGAAAACCTTCCGCCTCAAGGGTTGCTATTGCTTCATCCGCCTTATGCGGGAAATTGACTCGGAGCCAGAGCGGGGGAGGGATGTGAAGTTGCCTGAAAAAAGCGTCTGTGCCAAGGATGCGTTCATCCATGATGGATTGCAGATACGGCGGAATGCCCGCGGCAACCATTTTTGCGGAAACCAGGTCCATGCGGGCCAGCATGTCCATTATTGCAAGCACGGCCGGGTCTTTGTCCCGGGTTGCGGCGACAAGCCTTATTGCATCAAATGGAAGTCCAGCCATGTTCTTTAAAAGCGAGCTTTGCGAATTGTTTGCAAGGCCGAAGAGTTTGAGCTCATCCTCCAGTTGCGATTCATCCGAAATCCCTGAAATGAAGAGCGCAGTTATTGCGCGGCGCATACAACCAAAAAGCAAAGTGTAAATTTGTCCGGCAGTCTCCGGTAAAATACCTGCCAGTTCATTGCCAAGAAAACGGTCAAACAGATGGAGTGGATATGACGAAATCCAGGATTTCCAGATGCGGCCTGCATGAAACATATGCGAATGCTGCGATTGGCTCTGCCGCTTATGTGGATTTCTTTTTTTCATGCGCGCGAGACAGAACGGGACTTGTCATGGCTTGTACCCAGTTGCCGCGGCCTGTGGGCGCAGCCAATGGCTTTGACTGTTCTCATTATCCTTTCTACTGATTCATCGGTCAGATCAGGATAAATTGGCAGGCTTATGACTGACAGGGAGTTTGAAAGCGATACCGGGAAATCCTGTGCTTTGTAT
>RPPD01000286.1 GCA_003818675.1 Spirochaetaceae bacterium | reverse complement strand
TGAACATTCTCTTCGGCAACAGGGATGAGTTTTGCATACTTACGGGCTTGCAGAAAAAGGACGAGGAACTGGCCCTGGCCGCTGCCGGATTCGCGGATATTGTCATTATGAAAGCAGGGGCATCAGGAGCCTGGATCGCAGCTGACGGGGATATAATCCATGCTCCCGGGAAAAGAGCCAGGGTCAAGGATACTACAGGCGCAGGGGATTCATTTGCCTCCGGATTTCTGCACGCACTGCTTTCAGGACACGGCATGAAGGAGTGTGGAGAACAGGGCAATTCACTTGCAGCGGCGATTGTAGAAGTTGATGGTTGTGATTTCAACAGGATTTCCGGCCTGAAATAATTTCACGAAGGCGGTGAGGAAAGAATCTTGTCTATCGTATCAATCATGTGGCGGGTTCTCTCTTCCAATTCCTGTTCTCCGGCATCTGCGGAAACAGATGTCTCTGGTGAAAGAAGGGCGCGTCTTGCCTTTAGCAGGTCATCAGCAGCATTTAATCCGGCCAAAATCGCTACTTTTAGCGGATCCCCAGCCTGAATTTTATTCTGGATCTCCGTTACTTTCTGGTTGAAATAGCGGATCACAGCCTCTAAGTGCTCTTCACTGTCTTCAGTGACAAGCGAGAGAGTTGTCCCGAGGATGGTTATCGTTACCTGGTGTCGCATCCTAAATGATAATATTAGAAAATATCCAGCTCTTCCTGCGTGGCCGAGGGCTTTTTATCCTCTTCTCCGTCTTCGTTCCCGTCTTCAAGCACAATTGTTGTTTCAGATTTTTTCTTTGTGCTCTTACGGGGTGCAGGCTGGGAACCGTCTGTTTCACACAATTCGTCCTCAAGCCTGTCCAGCTTGTCCAGGACTCCGACGATTCCCTTTTCAATCTCTTTCTGATCCTGTTTGAAGGTGTTAACGAGAGATTCAAGTTCAAGCATCTTCGTCTGGGAACTTTCAAGCGTGCGGCGGAGAAACCTGTTCTCCTCCTGAAGGCGGCTTACTACACCGACCGCCCTGTTCACCTTCTGTTCCAGAATGCGAATCTGCTCGAGACTTATCATGTTGCGCCAGCTGCCACCGCTTTTTTGGCTTTTTCAACAATTGCAAGAAAAGCAGTTGGATCTTCAATGGCAAGATTTGAAAGTGTCTTGCGGTTGATTGTAATGTCCGCTTTTCTCATCCCCTCAACAAGTCTGGAATATGTGATACCGTTTGCGCGGCAAATGGCTGATATCCTTGAGATCCAGAGGCTGCGGAAATCCCGCTTCTTTTGCCGTCTGTCCCTGTAGGCGTAATTGAGCGCCTTTGCAACGGCGTCTTTTGCGGCGCGGAAGGCGGAGCCTCTGCGGCCCCAAAAACCCTTGGCCTGTTTGAGTAACTTCTTCCTACGGTCCTTTCTTCTGGTCCCGTCTACTGCTCTTGGCATTGTAATTCTCCTTTAAAAACTGTAAGGCAAAAGCCGCTTGATCTGGGCAGTCTCTGATTTGCTCAAGGTTCCCGAATGGCGAAGATTTCTCTTGCGTTTTGGGGATTTCTTGGTGAGAATGTGGCGCAGACCCTGTTTCTTGTACCGGACCTTTCCAGTCCCAGTGACACTATACCGTTTAGCGGCGCTTTTCCTTGTCTTCTGCTTTGGCATAACTTATCCTTTCTTTTGCTTCCCGGAAGGAGCTAACTGCATATGCATGAACCTTCCCTCCATCTTTGGGGGAGCTTCCAGGGTATATGAATCTTCTAGTTTTTCCAGTACCTCGTCTAATACTACCCTGCCCAGTTCCGTGTGGGCCATTTCACGTCCGCGGAACCGGATAGTCACCTTGACCTTGCAGCCTTCATCAAGGAATTCCCTGATATGCTTGACCTTGAAGGTGAGGTCGTGCTCTTCAATTTTAGGCTGCATCCTGATTTCTTTCAGTTTGACCAGCTTCTGCTTCTTTTTTGACTCCCGCTGCTTTTTCTCCTGCTCGAAACGGAATTTACCGAAATCAAGAATTTTGCAGACCGGAGGATCTGCTGTAGGGGATATCTCAACCAGATCTATCCCTGCTTCCTTGGCTTTGGCCAATGCCTCCTGGATCGTCAGGATCCCGAGTTGGTCCCCATTCTCAGCGATTACGCGCACAGATTTTGCTCTGATGTTCTCATTTACGTGCGTGTCTTTATTTCCCGGTTTCGACAATCGTCCTCCTTATGAGTTCATTGATCGTTTTCAGTGCAGCAGTTTATCATTACTTAAGGCTGCGAGTCAAAGGAAAAGCATCTCTGGATGTGAAAATATACAGTTTATTTCTTTTTTATGCAAGGGTTTTTAATATGGCTCAAGTCCCTATTGCTAAAAAAAAGCTTTGCTGATACTGTAGTTTTTCCTATGATGGTTTTTGAACTTGTTTTTATACCGCTTGCGTCCATTTTGACACTTATCCTTTACTCGAGGGAGAAGGGGAATATTAATTTTCCTGTTTTTTCCTTCATAAGGGGTGCAGTGCTTTTCTTTCCTGGAATCGCTATTTTTGGTATTTTCCAGGGTTTTTTCCCCATGAACTTTTCAACTATTGGCATGTTTTTCCACTATTTCGGTAGGGACTTTCTGCTCCATATGGCACTTGCCACCGCTGCATTCACGATAGTTGAACGGCGTCCCGGGAAAAACAGCCAGGATCCTGATATTCACAGCGCTGTGGCGTTTTTCAGCGGGTATTTCATGTTTGTCAGTTTTTTCTATTTTCTGGAGAACTTCTCACACCTGGATTATTATGTGCTTTTTCTCCTGCCGATACTTCATTTTGGCACGGTTCTGATTCTTGGGACTGCTCTTACACAGTTTTTTGCACAGGATGGTCTATTCAGGATTATAATGGCTGTAACAGTTGCAGCAACACCCTTCCTTTTTGCCCTTTCCGGGGTATTTGCCATGACCAACATACCTGTTTTCGCGATTCTTTGCACATGTATTTTTGCCGCAGCCTCAGGTTTTTTTTATTACAGGTTCAAGGAATATTGAAACAGACTGATAAATATAAAAAGAGGCTGTCCGGGCGGGGAGTGCTTTGTTTGGGACAACCTCTTTTAATTTGAAACTGATACTAAACGGATCTACGCCTTGTCTGCACTTCCAAGTACATCCCTGTTCTTCTTGATGATCATGGCCTTCAATTCATCCCTGGCGGGTGAGAGGTATTTTCTTGGATCAAAGTTCTTGGGATCAGTGGACAGTTCCCTGCGGATGACTGCGGTAATCACGAGACGGCCGTCCGAATCAATGTTGATTTTGCATACCGCTGATTTTGCGGCTTTGCGGAGCTGCTCCTCGGGAACCCCGACTGCACCCTCCATTTTTCCACCGTACTGGTTTATTATCTTGACATAGTCTTGCAGTACAGATGACGCACCGTGAAGTACAATCGGGAATCCCGGAATTCTCTTTTCCACTTCAGCCAGGATGTCAAAGCGGAGGGGTGGAACCGATTCACCGGGTTTTACCTTGAACTTGAAGGCACCGTGAGAAGTTCCTATGGAAATGGCGAGGCTGTCCACACCCGTTTTCTTGACGAAATCCTCAACCTGTGCAGGATCAGTGTAATTGCTGTGCTCGTGAGCCACCTCGTCCTCTATCCCGGCCAGAACGCCCAGTTCGCCCTCGACTGTGACATCGTACTTGTGGGCGTAATCCACTACTTTTCTTGTGAGCTCTATATTTTTCTCATAGGAATGGGCTGAACCATCAATCATGACCGAGGAGAAACCGGTCTCAATGCAGGAGACGCACAGTTCGTATGTATCTCCATGGTCAAGATGCAGCGCAACCGGGATTTTTGTTGGAGAATTGTTGACGATTTCCATCGCGCCCTGTGCCATGTAGGTAAGCAGCGTCTGGTTTGCGTAGCTCCGGGCGCCCTTTGACACCTGCAGGATAACAGGAGATTTTGATTCCATGCATCCGAATATGATGGCCTGCAGCTGTTCCATGTTGTTGAAATTATAAGCCGGGATTGCATATCCTCCGGCAATGGCTTTTTTGAACATATCCCTTGTGTTGA
>RPPD01000285.1 GCA_003818675.1 Spirochaetaceae bacterium | reverse complement strand
CTTGATTGCGGATTCTTTTATTGGAGTTTTACTCCAGTTCATCCCGCTTTTGATCCTTTGCATTATATTCCAGACAGGCGCGGTATTCCAGGTTAAAAGAAACGAGGTACAGTCATGAAAAAAGCGGTTCTGTTTGCTTTTTGCGCTCTAGTCATTCTTATACAGACAGGTTTTTCCCAGTACAATCCTGCGCAGGAAGAGCTTGTATATTTTCTCTGCAATCAGGGACCTGCCAGGTTCAATACGCCCTTTTACTCAAAGGCGCATGGTACAATATATGTCATGGCCGGTAAAACCCACGCTATTAATTCAAAGTCAACTGTCATGCAGTACAATGAACAGCAGGGTATATTTCAGCCGTCGGATGACTTTTTGTTTCTTCCCCCGGTTGAAGGAATGCTTGAGATTACTGACGGGAATGGCACCGTGACCAAACTTACTCTTGCGGAATTTGCCCTTGGGATTATTACGGAAACAGACGCCTCCGAGCTTTTGACCTCAGAGAATGCCGAGGGCGGACGAATAGACAGGATTTACTCTGGCGCAGAGGCTGTTACTGCCCTGAAAGATTTTGAGCTGAAGGTAAAGAAGTTCGAGGAAGAGGTTACAGTCTTCAACAAGCAGATGGAGGCTTACCAGAAGGTCATGGATGGAATGCAAAAGAAGATGGATGACCTCATTTCGGAATATACAAGGCGTCAGGAAAAGGGTGAAGATACGAGCGTGGTACTCGCACAAGCCCAGGCACTCGAGAGTATGGCTCCACCGCCTCCATCACAGCCTGCAATGCCACAGCAGGTCATTGACTTGAAAAAGGCTTTCTTCATAAAGCTTGCAGCGGGGACATATAAAATAAGAATGCTCACCAATGATGGACAGGTCATTGAGGGATCTGATAAAAAGATCATTGCATACCCTGAAACCAACAAGCTCGGAATTGGATATGACATAATACCGTATGGAACCTACTGGATTGCACCAAATGATTCCCGCTTTGCCGGTTCTGTAATATATCTTTCAGGTGCAGCTGATATAATTTTAAGGCCGTATGTCACAGAGGAATACCCTGAACCAGAGTACTCATTAAGCGTGCACGTATTAATGAAGCCAATTCCAGGAATGCCCACGCAGGTGAAGTTGGGATATCCCAGGAGTGCTTCACTTTTCGAAATAACCCAAGCGGGCAACAGGCAGCTTCTCCCGCTTTCACCTTTTGTCCCGGGAGTCAGCTCTGTTGGTGTGGGGTTTTCCATTGTGGAACTGGAAAAGGCTGAAATTGAAGGCACTCAGGTGCATGAATCGATTGAAGTGCTCCAGGCTCTCATGGTAAAAACAAAGGGAGCCTCGGGCGTTATTCCCTTCAGTTTGCTTACAGACAGCAAGGAAATCATTCCCGGGAGCGAGCGGGAAATACGCATAGTAGGCAAAGCTGATCTTTTTGTGCAGATTGCTGTTGCCACTGGACTTGCGATTCTTCCGTTTATCATATGGTTCCTGCTCTGGTTTTTTGCAGCAAAGCCCAAGGAACAGGTGTGACAAGCTGTATTTCTGCATTAACATTGACAGATTTCACATATTTTCCTATAATATTTACCTCTAAAGGCATCCTGTAATTTTACAGGCAGGGGCTTTTAGAGGTATTTTTTTTCATATCAGGGACAGTCAACTTCTGCTGCTCGTACACATAAGCATTTTTTTATTTGGGGGAACGCATGAAAATTTCATTTGAAGACTTAAAAGGCAAAGTCTGTGCCATAACCGGTGGAGCCGGAATTATTGGTGTTTCCATGTCAAAAGCACTGTCAAGCCTTGGTGTCAAAATGGCCATCATGGACTTGAATCTTGAATCTGCAAACAAGGCCGCCGCGGAGATAGAAAAGGTAACTGGTGTCACAACCATTGGTGTCGGGGCGAATGTGCTTGAGGAGACATCGCTTCTTGAGGCCAAGAAGACAATTAACAATAAGCTTGGGCCTGTCAACATCCTCATCAACTGTGCAGGTGGAAACAATCCTGGCGCCACAACCAAGCTTGAAATGCTGGAATCATATTCAGAGGATGCGTTGAAGGATTCTTTCTTCGGCCTGGACATCAAGGCATTCCAGAAGGTTTTTGATCTCAATTTTATAGGCACACTTCTGCCCACGATGGTCCTGGCGCGTGACATGATAGAGCTTAAAAAGGGTTCCATTATCAACATTTCATCCATGAGTGCCTACAAGCCGCTTACAAAGGTTGCGGCATATTCAGCGGCAAAGGCCGCCATCAGCAATTTCACAGAGTGGCTTTCAACGCATTTTGCCAAGGTGAATATCCGTGTTAACGCCATCGCCCCTGGATTTTTCCTCACCGTCCAGAACAAGTTCCTGATGACCGACGAGAAAACAGGCGAACTTACTCCCCGCGGCAAGCGCGTCATCCAGCGCACACCCATGGGCAAGTTTGGGGAGCCGGATGATCTGGCTGGAACGCTCGCATATCTTGTTTCAGACATTTCTGCGTTTGTTACTGGAATTGTGATTCCAGTTGATGGCGGGTTTTCCTCGTTTTCTGGTGTGTAAAAATTGAGTAAATTATAAGTGTCATGACAGAAGACGGGGATCCGCGCACAAAGCTACAAGCCCTGAAGCCCGAACACGGTTTTTTCGTGGGAATTGATTCCGACGGCTGTGTTTTTGACACCATGGAACTCAAGCAGCGTGAGTGTTTCTGTCCCGCATTTATAAGGTTTTTTGGCCTGCAGGGGATTTCACGGTATGCCCGCGAGACATGGGAGTTCGTGAACCTCTATTCAAAGATGCGCGGCTGTAACCGCTTTCTGGCCCTGATAGAGACAATAAGGCTTCTTGGCCTGCGGCCGGAAGTGAAGAAACGGGGACAGGAGTCTGTGGACCTTGGGAGCCTTGAGGCATGGACAAGGAAAGAAACGCGCCTGGGTACGCAGATACTTGCGCAATATGCACTGAAGGTCAAGGATCCTGTAATAGACCTGGTTTTGAACTGGTCAAAGGCGGTAAACCTGGCCATAGAAGAAATGGCCATCCACATTCCGCCATTTCCGCTCGCGGCAGAATCTCTGGAAGCTTTAAACAGACAGGCGGACGTGATGGTGATTTCTCAGACTCCTGTTGCCGACATCACACGGGAGTGGAAACAGGCTTCGCTTGACCGGTATTTAACTTTTGTCGCGGGGCAGGAACATGGAACCAAGATCGAGCATCTTGAATATGCTGCAATCGGCAAATATGATGCAGATAAAATATTAATGATAGGGGATGCGCCCGGGGATTTATCGGCAGCACGGGATGCCGGGGTGATGTTTTATCCGATAATTCCGGGTGGGGAAGACGAATCATGGGAGCGCTTTTTTCACGAGGCACTCATGAGGTTTTTCTCCTCGCAGTACAAGGGAGAGTATGAAACCTCCCTGATACTTGAGTTTGAGGAAAGTCTTCCGGCAAATCCCTGGTGGGAGAATTAGTTTATGTTGTATTACGCAAAAGGCGGAGTCAATGAGTCTTTGTCGGATGCCCAGCTCAAGCAGGGCCTTTTTGAGGCACTGAAAAAATTGGGCGTGCGCAAAAAAGTTCTTGCTCTCCCCCCTGATTTTACCAGGTTTTATTCACGCGCAGGAGACCTGACGTGCTATGCATACGAGTTTTACAAAGACAATTTCGCAGCTGTACTTCCCACACTGGGCACCCACTATCCGCTAACAGAAAAGGAAAAACAGGAGATGTTCGGCGATCTGCCGCGGAAACTCTTCATAGACCACAACTGGAGAACTGATATAGTAACACTGGGCGAGGTTCCATCTTCCTATGTGAAGGAAGTATCCGGAGGAGCCGTTGACTATTCCTGGCCTGCCCAGGTGAACAAACACATTGTTCAGGACAACTACGACCTCATCCTTTCAATAGGACAGGTACTCCCGCACGAAGTTGTTGGCATGGCCAACTATACAAAAAACATCTTCGTAGGCACAGGCGGCAAGGACGGCATTAACAAGAGCCATTTCCTGGGTGCGGCGTTCGGCATGGAGCGCATGATGGGCCG
>RPPD01000284.1 GCA_003818675.1 Spirochaetaceae bacterium | reverse complement strand
TGTATCCACGAAAAGTGATGTTGTCTTGATTCCTTGCTCCAAAACAACGCACGGTATAATGGCATCCTGCCATTCATGCAGGAACATCAAAAAATACCCGGCAGATATAATTATGCCAAAATTGCGCTCAACTGGTTCTGGGGGCAATTGCGGTATGGCGACTGCATTCTCTGGTGTTGCTGTTTTGTCAGCCGCGGGTTCTGTTTTATCCGGCTGTGTTGCGGTTTTGTCCCCTGTATCTACGGGAGGAACGGTTTTGTCAGTTGTCGGTGGCGTGATCTCCGGCAGTTTGTCACCTGTGGGCGGTGGCGTTGGCCTTGGCTCGGTTTTGACTGCGGGCAGGGAGGCTATCACCTTCTGGATCTCCTCTGCCACGGGCGGCGCAATCTCTGCGAGGTATGACTCCATGGAGGGTGCCTGACCGGACGAGTCGAACTGCCTGAGCACAGAGTTCCTGCTCCTGTTGTAAAAATAAAGGGATGATGTATAGGTTTGCTTTACAGGATCTACGGTGATGGTCCCATAGAGGATAAAATCTATCTTTTCATAGAAACACACCACCGAGGCTTCAAGTTTGGTTGTGATAAAATTCTTTGTAAGAATGTTTAAGGACATGGGGGAAAGTGTTGAAAGGGGTTTGAAGGAAAGTGAGCCTGTATGTGACGCTGTGTCTTTTACAAACTCGGTTGCGTATTTAAGTCCATCTTCCTTTGTGGCCGGATTTCCGTCAGTCTGTACTGCCATTATTGGTGCTACAAAGATGTCCTGTGCAGATAGAGGCACAAGGCACACGAGAAAAATGAAAATTATAGGCAAAAAGTTTCTTTTCACTGTCTTATATATCCCAAGAATAAATATATGTCACCATCCCTGAAAAATCAACCCATTCCGGATGAGAACCTTGGGCAAATGCCGGTTTGGCTTAAGCCCATATTCAATATCGGTTAATATGTAAAAAAATTGATTTTTGTCCGATATTATACTATATATTAATACAGGAGCAGGATTTATGAAGATAGCCATCCCGGCAATCAGCCTGATTATTCTTTTTTCTGTGGCAGGTTGCGCGGTCAATCCCGGTGATGTCTGGATTGCGGTACATTGGGGGCATAATGATCCACCACCGGACACCCTGACCCAGACGACCGACATTCCCGGTGTTCCGGACACCGTGGCCGGCATACAGGAGGGCGGATATTATCTCACTCTTCCCGGAACCTATACCATCCAGGTGGATTATCTGGGTCCTGTGCCACCCATGGCTACTTACACTTACTCTTTTACGCTTGTTCCAAAGGTCGCAATCATGGGCAAGGAAGACAATTTTTATGACCTTGTTATTTTTGCCGACCAGGCGCCAATATGCAACGAGGTTCCTTACTTTCCATAAATCTATGGTTTGCTGCCAAACAACCTGCGGTATACCTTTTTAAGTGGTTCCTTCTGGTATTCCCAGGACAATTCATTTTTTACCCTGTTATAGCCAATTTCTCCCATACGCCTTCGTTTGGCCGGATCATTGATGAGTTCCAGGATTTTCATGGCGAAGTCAATCGCATCATTATTGCTGGCATAAAGTGATGAATCCCCTGCGGAGATTCTGCCTTCGGCGAGATCAAACTGGACTATGGGCTTGGCCAGCGCCATGTACTCCATGATCTTGTTCATGGTTGACTTGTCATTCATCTCATTATATTCATCCGGATTCACGCAGATGTCAGCAGTATTCAGAATCTCCAACAGGATGCGGTCTGAAACACGGCCAGTGAATGTGAAAAAATCATCCACCCTCTCATCCTTTGCAAGCTGCTTGACGGACAGAAGATCAGGGCCGTCACCTGCAACGCAGAAATGTATGTCGGTCCGGCTTTTTATGTGTACAAGATATGAGCAGGCCTTCACAAGGTATTGCAGTCCCTCCTGTTTGCCGATGACCCCAACATATCCGGCCATCAGGGGCTTTCCAGCCCTGTGCGAGTCAACGGGAGCCATGATTTTCATCCTGTTTGTCGCGGGACCGCTCCTGACAATTTCCACCTGGTTTAAAAGTTTGTGCCCGCGGGTTAATGCCACTCCCCTGTATGAGGCGTTCGTGGCAATGCACTGGTTGGCAAACAGATATGTCAGCCGCTCGAAAAAAAGCATGAGCCTGTAAAAGATGCCCTTGTGGCCGAACTTGGCGATATAGAGTTCAGGATTGAGATCGTGGTGGTCAAAGACGATTTTTTTTCCAGCGATCTTGTATGGAAGGGCAACGAGGAAGAGGAGGTCTGGAGGATTGCAGATATGGATTACATCAAAACCGCGGCAGACAAAAGCCCTCAGGCATAGCAGGGTTTCAAGTACAAGTGCCGTTGTGTATTCCAGAAGATAACCCATTGCTCCTGACGCCTCGGGAAGAGGATGTCGATAAATTGTGATTCCATCAATGATCTCACAGGATTTGCGGAAGCCTTTTCCCCTGGGGCAGATGATGGTGACCCTGGCCCCGGCATCACGAAGAGTTGTGGCTTCGCACCAGACTCTGTGGTCAAAGGGTGAGGGGAGGTTTTCCACGATAAAGAGTATTCGCTTACCAGCAAATTCCCGTGTATCGCCTGGTTTCATCCGTCATCCTTTCAAAACCAGCACAGTCCAGGACTTGTTTTGCGCCTGAGATTTTTCCTGTAATGCCCGCGAAGAGCGGATTCCTGTTTCCAATAATGACAAGCTCGCTTTTATCGATCAGTTCGTCAAGGGAGCCCGCAAGCATTCTTTTGAAACCCGGAAGCCGCTTTTCAAGATATTCGCGGTTCACACCCAGAAGCTTGTCCGGATCTATTAACGGTTCAAAAATCCGCACTTCACATTTTTTCTCAAGGAGAATCCCTGCCACTTCCAGCATGGGGCTTTCCCGTACATCATCGGTCCCGGCTTTGAAACTGATTCCGGCAATGCCGATTTTTTTCTTTCCTGTTTCCATGATGAGCTCCACCGCGCCTCTTATCTGCGCACGATTACTCTCCAGCACCGAATTTAACATTGGGACTTCTACGCGGGCATTGCGCGCAGCATAGTCTAATGCGCGCAGGTCCTTGGGGAGGCATGATCCGCCAAATGCAAATCCCGGGGACAGGTATGTTCCTGAAATGTTGAGCTTTTTGTCCTGGCGGAAAATGTCCATGACCTGGTGCGCGGATACACCAAAGCTCTTGCAAAGCAGGCCGATCTCGTTTGCAAATGTAATTTTAACAGCGTGAAAGGCATTATCCGCATATTTGACCATTTCCGCTGTTGGAAAATCGGTGACAAACTGGGGTGCCGAGATGCCATTATAAAGTTCAAGCACCAGCATCCCTGATTCTTGATGTGCTGTGCCAACAATAATTTTTGGAGGGCTGTTAAAGTCAGCCACCGCGCTCCCCTCGCGCAGGAATTCCGGATGATAGACGGTGAAAAAGTCCTGGTTGTTTTTTTTACCCGATGTTTTTTCCAGAAGCGGAATGAATGTATCCTGTGTGGTGCCGGGCAGGACAGTGGAGCGCAGGACTATTATTGTCTTTCCTTTTTTTTGGGCAAGTGCAAGCCCTATGCTTGAGGCAACGCTTTCTATATGGCGGATATCCAGGCTTCCGTTTTCCATTGAAGGCGTGCCAATACAGATAATGGCCATGTCAGTGGCAAGGATGGCGGCGTGCGCGTCTGTGGTAGCGCAGATCAGCTTGTCCTTGTGTGCACGTGCCAAAAGCTCCGGTACATCCTGTTCTGTTATGGGTGAAAGGCCTGCATCAACGAGGCGCACCTTTTCTTCGTTCACATCCACACCTGTGATTATATGTCCCCTTGCAGCAAGGCAGGCAACAGAAACCACTCCAACGTATCCCAGGCCGAAAATACTCAAGTTCATGATCCTGTTCTCTCCTTCATGTGATCTTGTGCAGCGCAAGAATAGTCTTAAGTGTAACCTCTCCTTTATGCCGGCATTCCGCCCGTATTGTCCATGCTGGAATTTTAACATCATATGACGGGGAATGCCAGCCCGCGAGTGAATCTTTTTCGCCCTTATGCAGACTGACAATGCAG
>RPPD01000283.1 GCA_003818675.1 Spirochaetaceae bacterium | reverse complement strand
TGTGGCGTTGAAGTACCTTGATGACCTGATTAAAAGCAATGTTGTTGAAATCCATCAACAGGGGAACTCATTCTATTATGCAAGCAAAAAACACAAATGATTTTTCGCCAATCATCCCTTTTTAAATGAATTATAATGCAGATTAATCGAATACATTTCACAGCCGACTTCTCTGGCAACAACGGGACATTTTGCCATGAACAGGTAGAAGACCGCCTTGCCGGGGTCTTCAAAAGACTCAAAATTGCCCTGGCCCTTGCTTATAATCATATCCGCTTTCCTGTACAGGGTCAGGAATTCCCTGGAGCATTTTTTCAAAACCGTTCCGGGGATCATCAGGCCTGTGGTAATAATTTCAGCAATTTTGTCAATGCCGCATTCTGTTGCGTCTGAAACAAGCGCGTCATTTATGATTGGACCTTTTTTTACCGCGTAATAAATTATTATTTCAGGGTGTCGCTTGAGAATTTCCTCGATCAGAATTCTGTCAAAAACCGTTTCGCCCGCATTGTCGGCGAGAACCATGATGGTTCCTGATTTGCCAACCATTTCCTTAAAACAATCATATGCAAAAAAACTGGCACCGCCGTTTTTTACCAGTTTTTTTTCCTCGCGCAGGATATTCTCGACTTCATGTTCCACATTCAGGTTGCTTTTAACTCCGAAATCAATGATGTTGCCCGCTATGGCAAGCTCGACTGCGGTAAGGAGGGGATCTTTCGCTTTCTTGACTTTTTGTTTGCAGTTATCATAAACACCTAATGCGAGGGTGTTGCTTTTATTCTTGATTTCCCTGTAACAATCATCAGCCCCGGATTCCTTTCTCACCATTTTATGGATTTTACCCGCCATTTCCGGAGGCGTGTATGACAATGATTTTCTGGAAATTATCTTACCTGTTTTGTCAATAATTTTTTTGATGGCAGCATCATCAAGACCCGAGGAACGGCCTGCTTCAAGAACCTGGCGGTAAAAACACGGGATGCAATCAAGATATGTCTTCATCAATAGCACCCTGGAATAGAATTATGCATTTAATCTCTCCATAAAGCCAATCGGCCGGATTATTGTATTGGCATGCTACTACTTCACTTGTAGTTCATCAAGTGTCTGCGCTGAAAATGGGGCTTTGCAAAATACCCCGGGAAAGTATAACATATAAAAAGGAGGCGTTTATGGCAAAAAAAATCATTGTAATCGGGGGATCTGCGGCCGGACCCAAAGCGGCAGCTCGCGCCCGGAGGCTTGACCAGGACGCCGAGATCACAATTATCCAGAAAGATCCGGATCTCTCCATGGCCAGTTGCGGATATCCATACTATGTCGGAGGTTTTTTTGATGACCGGAACATGCTGCTCTGCACTCCAACCGGCGTTGTGCGTGATCCCAAGTTTTTTCTCAATGCCAAGGGAATCAATGCGATGACAGGAACCGAGGTGACGGGAATCGACCGGAAAAACAAAAAGTTGTTTTGCAGGACTACTGCCGGCGGCGCTGTAGAAGAGCTGTCCTACGACAAGCTTATTTTTGCCACAGGGTCCCTGCCAAAAATACCGCCGGTGCCGGGAAAAGACCTTGAGGGTATTACCACCCTTCAGTCAATGAAGGACGCGGATTTCCTTCGCAAAATCAGGGATGAGAAAAAAATCAAAAAAGCCGTAATCATCGGGGGAGGTCTCATCGGTATTGAAACCTGCGAGGCCCTCCAGCTTGCGGGGATTGAGATCACCGTAATAGAAATGCTTCCCCAGCTCCAGACCTCTTTGGACTGGCAGCTTGCAAAGCTGGTCGAGAACCATGTGAAGAGCAAAAAAGCCAATGTCATTACCGGGAACGGACTTGCGGAGTTTCTCGGACAGGATGGAAAGCTTGTCGGCGTAAAGCTTACAAATGGGACCGAGCTTCCCTGTGAACTCGCCGTGGTAGCGATAGGTGTAAAACCCAATACGATGCTTGCTAAAAATGCGGGTCTTTCCACCGGAGAAACGGGTGGAATCATTGTAAACGAATACATGCAGACTTCCGATCCGGATATTTATGCCGCGGGCGACTGCGTGGAAGTGACGAGCAGAATCACCGGCAAAAAAGTTCACGCGCCTTACGGCGATATCGCCAACCTCGAGGGCCGTGTGGCGGGCGAGAACGCGGTCTGCGGAAACAGGGCGAAGTTTTCCGGCAACATTGGAACAGGTATCTGCAAGGTGTTTGATTTTGCTGCCGGTGTCACCGGGCTTTCGGAGACCGCCGCGCTCAAAGCTGGAATGAAGGATATAATCACCGCGGTCAATGCCAGCCCGGACAAACCGGGTTTCATGAAAGGCAAACTGCTCGTTACCAAGATGGTGGCGGACAAAAAAAGCGGCAAGGTTCTTGGGGTACAGTGCATAGGTCCCGGAGACGTAAGCAAGCAGATTGCCACCGCGGCCATGGCCATCATGGGAGGCCTAACGGTAAAGGACCTGGTGAACTCGGATCTGCCTTACGCTCCGCCATTTTCGCTTGCCATTGATAATTTTATCGCAACTGTCCACATTCTTGAAAACAAGATGGAAGGAAGGATGACCGGTATTTCAGCAGAAGAAGTGAAGGAGCTTGTCGACAAGAAACAGGACATATGCCTGCTGGATGTCCGGGGACCAGACGAGTTTGAGGAAATTCGGTTGGGAATAGGGGAGGTACTGATTCCTCTGGGCGCCTTGAGAAACCGGCTTGGGGAACTTCCCCAAGACAAGAAAAAGACAATCATCTGTTTTTGCAAGATTTCACTGCGCGGATATGAAGCCGCATGCCTGCTTTCCGCTAAAGGGTATCAGGATGTGCGTGTGCTTGAGGGCGGAATCATGGCCTGGCCATATGGAAGGGAAAAGTAACCGGATGCCGGACGGAATACTGTTTTTGGAGCGAATGAAGAAAATGAGGGAGGAACATTATTCCGACCTCATTTTCAAGGCCACTGATGTCTTTTCAGATACCACATTTAATGAAGATGGTTCAATGACAACCAGTTTTCCTTGTGACAGGCAATATCAGGGTTACGCAGGACGAATACATGGCGGGATCCTTTCCGCCTTTATTGACTTGGCAATGACCTGGTGTCTTTTTGGGCATGGAGTGGTTGCCGCAACAGTGAGGTTGAACATCAAATATTCATGCCCGGTTTTGATAGGCATAGACGCGGTTATACATGTGGACACGCCTGTGAAGGAAAATGCATTTCTTTATTCCATCAGGGCATATATTTCGCAGGTTGATAAGAAAGTTGTTACAGCAGATGCCAGGTTTTGGATTGAATAAAATTGCAGTAATTGCCATATGATTGAGGCCTTGTTATATTTTATTCAACTCGGCATGGAGTAAGGTCTGGAATGGAGGCTTTGAAATGTCCTTTCTTGATTGGCTTTTAAATCCGGCATCAATCTGGTT
This sequence comes from Spirochaetaceae bacterium, assembly GCA_003818675.1. The sequence goes on along the minus strand of RPPD01000283.1, from coordinate 640 downwards.
TGAGACAATCCCGGTTATTTTGATCCTTCTTTTTGCAGCAGGACTTTTCATCTCCGCCGTCGGTTTTGTCAGGTTGGTCTGGTTCATCAGCATTGGGTATGGATTCTCCATAGCCTGCATGGCAATCATATCCGGAGCTTATTACCTCCCGGTTTCCACGGTAACAGGAATTTTTCATGCAGTGCTTCTTTCAGTTTATGGTTTGCGCCTTGGGATTTATCTGGCCATGCGCGAAATACAGCCTTCCTATAAAAAGGAACAGGCGGAGATAAAAAAGGAATACCCGGCGCGTACGATTTTCCTGAAGATTGTCATATGGATAAGCGTTGCCGCGCTGTATGTGATCATGTCGGCTCCGCTGGTATTTCACCTGCAGGCGGTGTCCATGAGCTCTGTACACCCGGTGGTGATCATCGGTCTTGCCGTGGGATTTACAGGACTTCTGATTGAATCTGCCGCTGATTTTCAGAAATCAGCGGCAAAGAAAAAAAACCCGTCGCGTTATTGCGACACCGGCCTGTACAGAATTGTGCGTTCGCCGAATTATTTCGGTGAGATTCTTGTATGGCTCGGGAGTTTTGCCGCAGCACTGCCGTTTTATGGAAGTGATCCATGGCGCTGGTTCTTCGCCCTGACAGGG
>RPPD01000282.1 GCA_003818675.1 Spirochaetaceae bacterium | reverse complement strand
TCACATTTTCCAGCAATTCCTTTGAGTAAAACCTCAAATCCTTCGCGGATGCGGTCATATCGTCCCCCTAATGTTTATATTTTATAATATAAACATTTCGCCATTTTGTCAATGTCTGGATTGATCCTATCAAGTACTATTACCAGGAATATTTCCCGGTGATTTCAATCATTCTCCCTGAACCAGGAGCCCTCCATTTTTGCCGGAGCATGAAAGGGCGATTGTTACAGGTTGCTTCAGACGGATGAAGGTCCGTGATGGCTCAAAGTAGACCTCGTCAACGGTCAAGTTCCTGAAAAAAACATCCGGGGAAATGTTGAAGTGATAAATGTTTTCGTCTTCAGGCAGCAGGCCGAGCTCGAAGCATTTCTCATCGTCGTCTTTCCTGAAAACTATGTCTTTCACCTCAAGATGGGTTTTAGGGGTCTTAAAATCAGCCATTGTTACTGTCATCATGGGAGATCCTCCTTTTATGGAGGAAGTATAGGGGACCAGGGTGGACAAATAGCGGGTAGGGTTGAGGGAGTCTTTTTACCTATAATATGAAAATGGCAACCTCGGTTGACTGGTTTGATACACTAATCATCCGGAGGTGGAGTAATGAACGTTTTCGAAAATCGAATTACAGCAATGAAGTTAAAAGTGTCCGTCCATGCAAAAGAAATAAGAAATGTATCAAAAACCTGCAGGTATTTTGAGATATTCAGAGTAATTTCCTATCAATGGGAAAATGCATTTGTAGCCAAGGGAGCCGAAGGGCTTGGCAATAAAAGACCGGGATTCAAACCGGGAACTTGTCCATGGCGTATAAAGGGAGAACTGGAGGAGAAAATCCTCCCACTGAGGACCTCCTGCTAATAAGCCATTGTTTAAATATTCAAACAAAGTGATATATTTCATCAATCTAAAAAACTAGAGGATCCGGATATCTTAATAGTGAAATCTGCAAAATATACTGTGATACTTCCAGCACATCTTCAAGATGAAAACCAATCGTCTGCGCTAAACCTTCAGGAGTATAATTTGCGTGTTTCCTTATTATTGCTTCATTTTTTTTAACCCAATCCATAGCAAATGGATCAAAAATCTTATGGGGAAGGATAATATTTGAGCCAAACGTACGCGCTTGATTTTCCATATTCTTATGGTTTTCATGGTTCAATTTAAGAATATCAGCCCATTTATCCTGATGAGAAGGGAGAGCTTCTCTATTATCAAGATGCAGGATTAGGTGGCCTAGTTCTTCAGCCAAAGTAAATAATGAGCTTTTTGTTTGATTATCATAATGATATTCATCTATATAGATTTGGAATCTCTGTCTTTTTACTATATAGGCTACCATGCCTTTTACTCTATAATCAATATAAAGATTCTTGTAAGGAATGATATCAATATCACCCATTTTCCGGATGAGTCTCTCAGGATCTATTGGTATCTTTGCATCAACAAAACCATGCAATTGAAGCAGTTTATCTGCCTTATCACGGTATTCCTTAAATGAAATATCACGATATTTCATTCTACAACTTTACCCTGCCAACTATTTTCTTCAGAAATCATTTTTGCGAGTTGTTCAGTTTGTGCTTTGGTAAGCTTTTTGTTTTCAATTGCTCGTAGCAGCATGGGAATACATTCATTTTTCTTCAACTTTTCTATATCGGGAGGTATCTGTCCATTAACCAGGTCCGCTATATCAAGAAATTTCTGCCGCTCTTTCTTGTTGAGTTCCAAAGCCGCAGCAAGCCTTTCTAAAGTCTCTCTTTTTTGTGGTGGTAAGGCAACACCACGTTCAATTTTTGAAAGATTTGATGCATCAATCCCGGACTTTCTACCAACTTCCCTTAGCGTGAAGCCTTTCTCTGCCATCAAGTCCCCCAAATAATCACCAAAAACATGTCCCCCCATATACACCCCCATGTGGTATAATTAATACCACATTATTTAAAAATGTCAAGTTATTTTATTGAAAATATTTGCTGAAAAACACTTGTAATTTTTACCCTATATTTATTATAAACAATATAAGGAGGCAATAAAAAAGCTGATCTATAGGTGAGACTATAAATCAGCTCTTAACACAAGCCCAAATTTGACAAAACCTAAATAGGTTAGGGCCAAAGCCAGACCCGTATTTTTATCAAGGTCGACAACATCCGGTTCACCTGGCGTTAATTGGCGTAATTGGGGGTTTATCTTCCTTCTTTTCAGCTGTGTACTAGGCGAAATGGAGTTTCATAGTAATAAATTATTAAATGACAAAATACTGAAACTCCGGGGTCCGCTGCTGAAAAAAAACGAATATATTGCTTATATGAAGCGGACCCTGCGGTTGCATCTGCGCGGTTTTTACGATAGATTTGAAAACTGCATGATACGAACCATTAAAATCGAGACAGACGAACAGGCGGGCAAGCTCCAGAAGGTTTTCCGGAAGCTCCTTCCGGAATTGGCCGCCAATGCGCTTTTCAGGCTTTTGCGTAAGGGTAAAATCAAACTCAATGGCAAAACCGTGAAGGATCACACCGCGCTGCTTTCAGCGGGAGATATAATAGAAGTTCGTGAAGAAGATCTGGCCAGGCAACAGGACGGGAGCGGGGCGCTCGCGGGCGAGCCCGGCAAAGACCCCTTTCCCGTGCTCTTTGAGGACGAGTGCATATTGGCAATCGACAAGCCCAGGGGTGTGGCCGTACACACTGGCGAGGGCATAAGCCGTGGCACGGTCATTGATATGCTGAAGGCGGCCAAAGGCCGCGAGTATCACCTCGGGCACAGGCTGGACCGCTTTGCTTCGGGCATACTGGTCCTGGCACGGGACAAGGAGACAGCCGGGCTTCTGGGCAAAGTATTCCGGATTGCTGACAAAAAACAGCTCGTGAAAAAATACCAGGCCGTGATTTTCGGCAAGCCTGAAAAAAGCGGTGTGATAGAGGAGCCCCTGGACGGGAAGCAAGCGGTTTCCAGTTTCAGGCTTGTCGCTTCCCGTCCATGGAACTCCACGACCCTGTCATGGATTGAGGTCCAGATTGATCACGGCCGAAAGCACCAGATCAGGCGGCACATGAGCCTTCTCGGTTTTCCGCTTGCCGGCGATGACGAGTACGGCGACTGGGACCGCAACGGGGATTTCGCGCATGATTTCAGGATAAAGGGATATCTTCTCCATTGCGGGAACCTGCTCTTCAGGCACCCTGTCTCGGAGATTAACATCGCCTTAGAGTCTCCTCTTCCGCCGATTTTTACAGAGCTTTTCAGGCAGAAAACCAATAACATGGAAGCGCATAAAAAAAGGAGCAGGAAATAAACAGCCTGCTTAAAGAGAATTGATTATCAATAAAGCGGTATTGTCGGATCCCAGTTGTCTGTGCCTCCCAGGACGTTTTTCAGGGTATATTGACGAGCCTCCTCTTCGGTGAGCTGCACTCTGTTGGAGTGAACGCCCCCGGCACCCGGCCCGATGTTCCTGTATTCACGGAGCCGTTCGGTTGGGACCGGGTATGCCGCGTCCATGTATGTCCATCCCACGGTTTTTATGTGCTCGCCCAACGTGCAGTAGAGAAACGCGACCGTGCCTTTTATGGGAGATCTCGCGGTAGTCGCATGCCAGGTCCTTCCGAGGAAAACCGTGTTCTGACCCACGCCAGCGGCAGCTGTGAGCGTACATTTGTGAAAGACGTATCCGAAAGTAAAACTTTCCGGGGTGCTTGACGCGGTGATATATCCTTTCGTAGTGCCGGGCTTGTCAAGGGAGTGAATTTTGCAGTCCTCGAACCAGGCCGGACCCTCGCCGAAGATGAAATCGGTATCGCCTTCAACATGGCAGTTCACGAAATACTGTCGTCCGCTGCGCACATAAAGTGTGTCCTGGTTTCCCAAAAACCGGCAGTTTTTGAACACGAGTCTGTCCGCTGCGGTTCTCACCGCGACAGCCTGCGCGCCGTCGGTTATTTTTGATTCATCAGCGGAGTTCTCGAAGGTGATGTTCTCGGCGTGAAATCCCGCGCCCTCGATAAAGACCGACGAGCTTCCGGTTGTCCCGTAGGTTGTTCCGTCGACGCGGAGTTTTCCCGCGT
>RPPD01000281.1 GCA_003818675.1 Spirochaetaceae bacterium | reverse complement strand
TGTCTCCGCGGATGCCATGATAAGACTGCTTTTAAGCAGAAATCTTGTCCGTGAAGTGGGAAAAAAGGATGTACCAGGACATCCTGTACAGTACGGAACTACCAAGGAATTTCTCATGTACTTCAAACTCGCCAGTATTTCAGAACTTCCCAAGCTTGACGAGGTTGAGGAGCAGCGCTTTGAGTTGCGGTAGATAATATGAGGCTACAGGTTTTTCTTGCAAAGGCTGGTATTGCTTCGCGGAGAAAATGCGAAGAATACATTTCGCAGGGCATGGTCAGTGTGAATGGTACTGTAGTAACCTTGCCAGGGTGCAAAGTAGCGGACACGGACCTTGTTCTATTCAATAATAAGGAAATAAAACCAGAGAGCGAGCTTGTATATATCGCATTGAACAAGCCGGTTCAATATGTCTGTTCAAGCCAGGATGAACAGGGACGTCCCCTGGCCTTAGACCTGCTGCAAAAAGACTTCAAAGTACGACTTTTTAATGTCGGAAGACTGGATTTCATGTCACAAGGCCTTATTTTTTTCACTAATGACGGGGAATTTACCCGTCGGGTTACTCATCCCTCCTTTGAAATAGAAAAAGAATATAACATAGAAACTTTTGAACAGATCCCGGAAGAGCTTGAAAAAGAATATTCTGATGGTCTTCAGATAGAGGGTGAATACTATCGGTTGAAACGGTATGAAAAATTGTCCCTGTTTATTGTGAATCTGGTAATTGCCCAGGGGAAAAACAGGGAAATAAGGCGCGTTTTCACTCATTTTAACCTGACTATAAGGAAATTGTGCAGGACAAGGATAGGACCTGTAAGTCTTGGCGCGCTAATGCCTGGGAAATACAGGCATCTGACCAAAGAAGAGGTCACATGGTTTCTTTCTTCAGAGCAAAAATCACGTGACAGGTCTTGACCAGCAACTAAGTTTATGCGAAATTACTTCAGAAGTAGCAAACCCCATTACAAGAGAGGATTTTTGACTCCAATGAATGATATAAACGAAACGGGCGACATCAACGACCAGGATGAAACACAGCCTGAAACCAAAGCCGCCCATGAAGAAAATCCGATGCAGAAAATGCTTCAGGAAGAATATCTAAAAAATTCGGATAACATAGAGGAAGGCCAGCTCATCGAAGGTACGGTTATAGAGTTGACAAATGAGTTTGTTTTCCTTGATGTAGGTCTTAAATCAGAGGGCAAAGTCCCGGTTATAGAGTTCCAGAAACTCCCCGCAATGGGAGAAAAGGTCAGTGTGTTACTTTTGTACAAGGAAGGCCGGAATGGACAGGTCGTTGTGTCCAAGAGGCGCGCAGATGATGTGCTTGTATGGAAAAAAATCGCCAAGTCATACAGGGAAAAGCTTCCAGTAGAGGCTGTCATAGCTAAAACAGTCAAGGGAGGATTTGAAGCCACCATTGACGGTTCAGTCACGGCATTCGTGCCCATATCCAAAGTGGACACGCAGCGTGTCACCAATGAGCAGGAATACATAGGCCTCAAGGCCAATTTTTATATAGACCGCTATCATGGCGGAAACAAGAAGAGCCTGGTGCTTTCACGCCGCGCTTTTCTTGAAGATGCCTCAATCCAGAAAAAGGAAGAATTTTTCTCCACACGCAAGGTGGGGGATGTAATAACCGGCACTGTAAAGAGTATAACGAGTTTTGGTGCATTTGTTGATCTTGGCGGTTTTGACGGACTGCTGCATATAAATGACATGAGTTGGGGCAGGGTTACACGACCCAAGGACTTTGTAAAAAAGGGTGATGAGGTAACTGTAAAAATAGTTGGCATTGATCATGAAGCAAAAAAGATAAACTTAAGCCTCAAGGAACTTGCTGAAAATCCCTGGCACACTTTTGAGGAAAGATATCATGTTGGCGATATAGTGGAGGGTACGGTCCTCCGTCTGACGGACTTTGGTGCGTTTGTTGAACTTGAGAGCGGAATTGAAGGCCTCGTACACGTTTCTGAACTCTCATGGGTCAAGAAGGTGCGTCATCCCAAAGATGTGCTTACGGTAAATGATATCGTGAAGGTCAAGATTCTGGGATACGATGCGCAAAAAGAAAAGGTCTCTCTTTCACTCAAACATGTAATGGTTAATCCGTGGGACACTCTGGATGAAAGATTCCCCATGGGTTCCAAGATGACGCGCAAGGTAAAAAACCTTTCCGCGACAGGTGCTTTTTTTGAGCTTGAAGAGGGGATCGACGGATTCCTGCACGTGGATGATCTATCCTACACAAAGAAGGTTAAGAGCATCGAAGAGGCGCTCAAAGTAGACGACGAAGTCGAATTCATGATCATAGGTATAGATAAAAAGGAACGCAGAATCAGGCTCGGGATGAAGCAGCTCCAGGAAGACCCCTGGAAGACTCTTGCAGAGCTTTTCAAGGAAGGCAGCATGATCGAGGGCACTGTGTCAGAGGTCAAAGACGCTGGTGTTGTGGTAAAGGTGCAGGGAGAAATAGAGGGATTTATCAGGAAGATGAATCTGTGCGATCCTGAAGTTGAAAGCCCTGACGCGGTTATCAAGAAGTTCAAGCCCGGCGACACAGTAAGGGCTTTAGTAGAAGAAATATCCGCCAAGCGAAAGAGACTCTCGCTTTCGCTGCGTGAATACAACAAGAGACTCTCCGCCGAGGAAATGGGAAAATATCTCCATAAAGATTCGGATCAGGGTGAAACAACCACATTCGGGGATCTTTTGAAAAAGAAAGAGAATAAATAGTATCCGCTGTAGTGCAGGATGTTGGATTTAGCTCATATAAACAGGAAAAAACTCGAAACCCTGATAGAGATCAATACTCTCATCAATTCCAATTATGAGGATATCAGATCGCTTCTTACACGGATAATTGAATCGGCGACCAGGCTCACAGAGGGTGAAGCCTCGTCACTTATTCTCGTCAATCCAGAGGACAAGCTTCTTTATTTTGAAATTGCGCTTGGCGAAAAGGGTGCTGATGTGAAGCGCTTTGCTTTAAAAAGCGGAGAGGGCATCGCAGGCTGGGTATATGAGAAAAACCGGTCTTTGATTGTAAATGACGTTGAGTCAGACAACAGGTTTTCACCAGAAATAAGCCAGAAAGTGAAATATCCGGCAAAATCAATGCTGGCCGTACCAATGCGTCTAAAGGAACAATGTGTCGGTGTGATAGAGATTCTCAACAAAAGGGACGGGAAGAACTTCACAGACGAGGATTTGCAGTGGCTGGAGATATTTGCCACGCAGGCCGCCATCGCCATTGAGAATGCCAGGTCATTCCAGAAAATAAAGGAAGAGTTTCTCCATCTACATGATCAAATACAGATAGACAAGGGATATCACGCTTTTATAGGCAAAAGCAAGGTAATCCTTGAAAAACTGGAGATTGTAAAAAAGGCCGCTGCAACGGATTCATCAGTACTGCTTCTTGGTGAAAGCGGTGTGGGCAAGGAACTCTTTGCAGAGCAGATACACCTGAACAGCACAAGGCGTGACAGACCCTTTATTCGCGTGAATTGTCCGTCTTTGTCTGAAACCCTTCTTGAAAGCGAGCTGTTTGGTCATGTGAAGGGAGCTTATACCGACGCAATATCAGACCGAAAAGGTCGCTTTATGCTTGCGGATGGAGGTACTATTTTCCTGGATGAGATCGGAGATCTTCCTCTTGGAACCCAGGCAAAGCTGTTGCGAGTACTTCAGCAGAAAACAGTGGAACCTGTAGGTTCAAGCGTTCCAATAAAGGTTGATGTGCGGATTATTGCCGCGACAAACAAGGACATAGAACTGGAAGTAAAGACCGGCAGATTCAGGACTGATCTTTATTATCGCCTGAATGTACTACCCTTGCGCATCCCGACTCTTTCTGAACGTACGCAGGACATACCACTTCTGGCAAATTATTTCCTGGAGAGGTTTTGTGGCGAGACTAAAAAGCAGATCAAGGGTTTCACGGAAGAAGCAATGGAGGTCCTGCTTTCGCATTCATGGCCCGGGAACATACGCGAGCTTGAGAATTCAATCGAAAGGGCTGTTGTCGTAAGCCAGGACCAGTACATCAAGCCGGAAGCCTTTATTC
>RPPD01000280.1 GCA_003818675.1 Spirochaetaceae bacterium | reverse complement strand
GAAAAACAAAGCTCCTTGACGCAATCAGGGCGGCGGACGTTGCCGGTCAGGAACACGGCGGAATCACCCAGCACATCGGCGCATACACGGTCGCCGCGCCGCAGGGCAAGATCGTATTCCTGGACACCCCCGGCCACGAGGCATTCACCCTCATGCGCGCGCGAGGCGCACTGGTAACGGACATAGTGATCCTGGTTGTCGCGGCCAACGACGGGGTTATGCCCCAGACCATTGAGGCCATCAACCACGCCAAGGACGCGAAGGTGCCCATCATCGTGGCGGTCAACAAGATTGACCTGCCCGAGGCGAACGTGGAACGCGTAAAGAAACAGCTTTCCGAATACGACCTTATGCCGGAGGAATGGGGCGGCAAAACGCAATTTTGCGAAATCTCCGCTCTCAAAAAACAGGGCATCCAGGAACTGCTCGACGCCATCATTCTGCAGGCGGAAATCCTGGAACTCAAGGCGCCCTATGACTGCAAAGCCAAGGGCCGGGTTCTTGAATCCAGAATTGACCACGGTCGGGGCATAGTGGCGACGGTTCTGATCCAGCAGGGAACCCTGTCCGTGGGTGATCCTTTTATCGCGGGCATTTTCCCCGGCAAGGTCAGGGCCATGTTTGACGACAAGGGCGAGAAGGTCACAACCGCAACTCCGTCAATACCGGTGGAAATCCTCGGCTTCGAGGGCATCCCCAATGCCGGAGATCCTTTCCAGATGACCGATTCAGAGCGCACGGCGCGCCAGGTCGGCGTGAAGCGCCAGGAATTGAAGAAAATGGAAGGGGCGAAGAACGTCAAAAAGATCACGTTGGACAACCTCTACGACCAGATCAAGCAGGGAGAGATCCAGGAACTGAAGGTAATCATCAAGGGAGACGTGCACGGCTCTGTGGAGGCATTGCGCACATCTCTTGAAAAGCTTTCAACCTCGGAGATTAGGCTTGTCGTGATCCATTCAGCAGCCGGCGCCATCAATGACGACGACATTCATCTGGCCTCGGCCTCAAGCGCCCTGATAGTGGGATTTCATGTGAGGCCCTCCACAAACGCGCTGCAGTTGGCGGAACGTGAAGGGGTTGAGATAAAGAAATACAACATCATCTATGACGCTGTTGACGAAGTCAAGGCTGCCATGGAGGGAATGCTCAAGCCGGACATACACGAAATCACATCCGGAACCGCCGAAGTCAGGGACACCTTCAAGGTGCCCAAGATAGGCGTGATCGCGGGATGCTATGTCACCTCCGGAACCATCAGGAGAAATTTGGACGCGCATGTCATTCGCGAAGGTGTGGAAATATTCTCGGGCAAGATTACATCGCTTAAAAGGTTCAAGGATGACGCCCGTGAGGTTGAAACAGGATTTGAGTGCGGCATAGGTGTGGAAAACTTCAATGACTTCACAGTCGGAGACATAATCGAGGCAATCGAGAAAAAAGAAGTGGCCAAAAAACTGGGGCAGGCAAAGAGCGAGGCAAAGAAGAATGGATAAACGCAGACTAAAAAAGGTCGAGAGCCTTATAAGAGATGAACTGGGAAGCCTCATTGTATCCCAGGCAGTCAATGACCCCAGAATAGATCCGCTTGTTTCAATAACCGCCGTGGAGGTCGCTCCTGACCTCGCGCTTGCAAAGGTGTTTGTTTCGTATTATGGCAAGCGCGAAAAGGGCGATGAAATCACGGAAGCATTAAACCATGCGGCCGGGTTTCTCCAGAAGGAACTTGTTCAACGCGTGAAGCTGCGGATTACCCCGCGGCTCGCGTTTTTTTATGATGAATCCATTGAACGTGGATTCCGGATCACGGAAACTTTAAAAAAGATAGGGCCCCAGAGTTAACAGGGAAATGCGGCATATCTCCGCAAATACCAACGCATGCATTCTCCTCGACAAACCTCCCGGCATCACCAGTTTCAGGGCCTTGAAGCAGATCAAGGACAGGATGGGGACCTCGAAGGTAGGGCATGCTGGAACACTTGATTCATTTGCACAGGGGCTTCTTGTAATCTGTACGGGAAAATACACACGGCTCGCTGGCATGTTCATGGCCCTGCCAAAGGAATATCTTGCGACTTTTGTCTTTGGCACTACCACGGATACTCTGGACCCGGTGGGACAGACGACAGGCTCAGGCAGAATCCCTGAAGAAAAAGAGATTCGGGAAGTCATAGGCAGCTTCACTGGAGAAATCTCCCAGCGACCGCCAGAGTATTCTTCCGTTCATATAAACGGCAAGCGCGCATGGAAATATGCACGTGAAGGACAGGCAGTAATCCCGCAGGCGCGGCCTGTCGTGATATCTGGCCTTGTAATGGAGTCATATAATCCGCCTGAAGCTGTTTTCCGTGTTTCCTGTTCAAAAGGAACATACATCCGGTCTCTCGCTCGCGACATCGCGCAGGCTTTGGGAACTGTGGCATTTGTCAAGGAACTCCACAGGACAAAAATTGGAAGATTTTCAGTACAGGATGCAGTTGCACCTGACGCGTTTGATCCGGCAAAACACTGTATGGCAGCGGATGTCATTTTCCAGAGTATCCCGGGGGTTAATCTGGTAAAAGCCTGCGATGAACTCTGCAGGCTCTGTGTATATGGAAAGGACATCAGCAGGTCAGGCTATGCCCAAGCGTTTGTTGAAGGTCTGAATGCAGTTCTGGATGAAAAAAACAGACTGGTGGCTCTTGTGCAAAAGACTGAAAACGGGTTCTCCTATAAAATGGTGACAGGTGAAGCATGAGGAATCGGCCATGAGGATAATTGAATGGAATAGTCTGATTCAAAACCCTGGCATGATTAAGGGCCCTGTTTCGCTTTCCATTGGGGTTTTTGACGGGCTCCATGCAGGACACAGGGTTATTGTAAAGCGAGTCGTAGAAATTCCAGCTTTACCTGGAATTATTATCACTTTCAGGGAGAGCCCGCGTAAACTGATGGCTTCGCAAACCTTTCATGGAGATATCTTCACGCTGCGGCAGAAGCTGGACGGGCTTTCAGACTGTGGAGTTTCCGCAGTAATCCTGATTGACTTTTCTTTTGAATTCAGTAGAATAGGTGCCAAGGCTTTTTTCGAGTCTCTTGCTATCGCTCTTACCGTAAAACGGCTTGTAGTGGGCGAATTTTTTTATTTTGGAAGGAAACGAGAGGGTGGAATTGGATTCCTCAAGGAAAATGCCGGGGAATTCGGTTACAGCCTTGACCTTGTTCCGCCGGTATTCTATGCAAATGAGCGGATAAGTTCCACAAGAATCAGGCAGGAGATAACGGCCGGGAATATATCCACCGCGGCGGAAATGCTTGGGAGGCCGTATGCTCTGGATCTTCGTGAAGTCCCGCTAACACGGGATTCCCAGGAATCCGGGGATGAAAAAGGCATAGTGATCGTACGGAAGAACCTGGGGCAGATTTTGCCTGAAGCTGGAAACTTCTCGGGCATTTTATCCTGTTCGGGAAAAAAGTATGATTCACGCATTACAATATCAAACAACGAGCTTTGTATTAAACCATATGACAAGCTTGCAGAAAAAGAAATAGAAACCCTCTCATTTATAAGGGAAGAGAGGAAAGGAGAAATGAATGGCAATCACCAAAGACCGCAGACTTGAAACAATCAAGCAGTACGGCAAGACCGAGGCGGACACAGGCAACACTGAAGTGCAGATCGCATTAATCACGGATCGCATCAACAACCTCACAGAACACTTTAAATTTCACAAGAAGGATTACAATTCACAGCGTGGACTTTTAAAACTTGTTGGAAAACGGAGAAGGCTCCTCCATTATTTGCGTAGCAATGAGCTCGAGCGCTACAGGACTGTGCTTGAAAAGTTGAACTTGAGAAAATAGCACATATAAGGAGTACCAATGACCCAAAGGGTGTCAATAAAAATACAAAATGAAGAACTGATCCTTGAAACCGGGAAAATGGCCAGGCAGGCCAACGGCTCCGTACTGGCGACCTATGCGGGGACTGTTGTTCTCGCCACGGCCTGTTGTTCGGAGAAAGAGGTTGCAGGAATCGATTATCTTCCGCTTATGGTGGAATATAATGAAAAATATTACGCTGCCGGCAAAATACCCGGTGGTTTTCTTAAACGAGAGGGCAGACCGCGCGACAAGGAGGTCCTG
>RPPD01000279.1 GCA_003818675.1 Spirochaetaceae bacterium | reverse complement strand
TGCCTTTATTTCCCCCTGCGCCTGTTTGTACCAGTCTACCGGCACTTTAAAAATTCCAACCTCATCGGCCTTGAGCCCCATTATGTGGAAAAGGATTTCATCCCCCTTCTTGTCATTATAGGTTATGGAGATGTCGTTTTCATCAGTTTCTGCGGTTTTTTCAAGGACTTTGGAAAGCACGAGATATTTCAGGTATTCTATCACCTGGTCGTCAAATCCATCCTTGAGGATCCTGGTTTTTTCAATCAGTTCAGGATATCCGATTACTATTCTATCGCTGCTGTCAGGCTTATCCTTGAGGTTTTTAAGGTATGTCATGCGTTCAAGTTCAGGTATGAGCCTTATATCCGTTCCCTTGATGACATTTTTCACAAGGACATTCAATTCCGGCTTTAAGACCTTGCCGCATGCGGGGCATTTTGCGTTTAAAAAATTACCGGACAGTATTGACTCCACAGTTTCAGGATTTTTGCCAGTGTCATAGGTGTCAGCAATATCTGCGGAGAATTTATTCTCGCACATGCAGGTTAGTTCAATCATAGACTTCCTCCAGTAATAAGGTTTATTAAAAATGACACATCGCTGAATAAAATGAAGACGAGTATAATTGCAAAAATGCCTATTCCAATCATCTGGAAGCGGAACAGGAACCTTGGCCTCCATGATTTTCTGCGGATCCACTCAGCCGCAAAAAGTATTACATATCCTCCGTCCAACATGGGCAGCGGCAGAAGATTCATGATTCCCAGGGTCATTGACAGCGCCGCGACGTAATGGATGAACTGGACAACAGCGTAGTCAAAACCTTTGGTGACGCTTTCTCCAGTAGCCAGTCCGATAATTACAGTGGTCTTGATAGGGCCGCCCACCGCCCTGCTCAGATTGATTTTTTGCGGGATGAGAGAAAAAAACTTGAATATTCCCGAAACTATTGATCCGCATTCTTCAATGCCATAGCTAAAGGCCTCAAAGAATGAGCATGAAGGTGAGCGGTATACACCTGTCTTGTATTCCAGGTCAATCAAAGGTGTTTTCTTTTTATAATATGACATGGCAAAAGAGCCTGTGACCTGTTGGCCATTTCGTTCCACCACCATTGGAAGTTCACTGGGCTTTTCCTTGAACATATGCAAAAAGGCAATGACATGTTCCACGGGTTTACCGCCAAGTGATATTATACGGTCTCCCTGTTTCAGCCATGGGTTCAGACCCTCTGTTTTGGGTCCGAGCTTTTCTATTACCGGTTCTTTCCATTCCATTATACCAATAAATCCAATCGAATTTTCAGTATCCAGCTCAGGCGTAATCTCCAATTTCAGTGTCTCATTCCGCCGAATGACCGTCAGTAAAAGCTCATCCTTTGGGTGGGGGACAATGGCCTTGCGAATTTCCAGGAAGTTCCTGATCTCCTTACCATTAATTGCAGTTATCAGGTCTCCGGTTGCAAGCCCTGCTTTATTCGCGGGATATGTTGGGCCTGCTGCCTGGCCAGCGGCAAATTCTGAAGCCAAGACAATGCGGTTTGCTGAGGAATATTCATTAAAACCCACCAGGTAAAGCCCTGTTATGAAAAGCAGGGCGAGTATTGCATTTGCCACTGGTCCTGCCAGGGATACGATTATTCTCTTCCATGCAGGCGCATTGTAGTAGTGCTCCTCGTCATCAGGCATCTTGTCCAGGTTCTCTTCTACTGCTTTGGCAAAGAGGTGTTCCCCCTGCATCTTGCAGAAGCCGCCAAAGGGAAACCATGAGATCTGGTATGTTGTTTCTCCCCATTTGAATCCTATGAGTTTTTTTCCATATCCCAGGGAGAAGGTCTCTACCTTCAGTTTCAACAGTTTTGCAGCGATAAGGTGTCCCAATTCGTGTACAAAAACAAGGATGCTCAAGCCGACAAGTCCGACAAGGACTTCGGTTGCAGTTTTCAGTATTTCCAAAATTTACCTCATTTTTTGCGAGATTTCCAAGGCTTTCTTGCGAGCTTTGGCATCATTTAATATAACATCATCTATGCTGGTGTTCAAGTTTGACCAGGAAAGGGAAATGGTCTCCTCAACTACCCTTGAAATGTCAGTATAGCGGATTTCACCCTTGATAAAGTGATCCACAGCCACTTCATTGGCGGCATTGAAAACCGTGGGATATGCACTGCCTGCTTCGCATGCCCTGTAGCCAAGCCCCAGAAGCGGGTATTTATCATGGTCTACGGGCTTAAATTCCAGAACAGTGTTCTCTATGTCCAGTCTCCCAAACCCGACATCCATCATCTCAGGCCAGGTAAGAGCGTTCTGGATGGGTATTCTCATGTCTGGTTTTGACATCTGGGCATAAAGTGAACCATCACGGGTCCTGATCAGGGAATGCACAAAGCTCTGCGGGTGTATTACCGCCTTGATTCTGGATGAAGGCAGTTCAAACAGATAGTGCGCTTCAATCACTTCAAGTGCCTTGTTTGCCATTGTTGCTGAATCAATGGTGATCTTGGCGCCCATGTTCCAGTTGGGGTGTTTTAGCGCATCCGCAACCGTGACTTTGTCCAGTTTTTCCTTTGGAACGTCGCGGAAAGCCCCTCCTGAGGCGGTGAGAATTATTTCGTCCAAAACACGTTTTCGGTCTGAGCCTATAAGGTGGAAGATTGCAGAGTGCTCTGAATCCACGGGTATGACTCCGACGCCCATGTGCCTCGCCAGTCCCAGAATGATATCGCCTGCCATGACGATTGTCTCCTTGTTGGCCAAGGCCAGGGTTTTTCCGGATTTTATGGCCGCGATCGAAGGGAGGAGCCCTGCGGAACCCGCTATGCCGTTTATCACAATATCTGCATCCACTTCTCCGATCATGCGGACGCACTCTTCGTAACCGGAAAAAAAATCAAGCCCTTTTTCAGGTTCAAAAGCGATGGTCCTGTCTGTCAAAGAAGCTGCCCGGGGCTTGAATTCACGTATCTGCGAGATAAGTTCATCCACCTGGCGATGTGCGGACAGAGCTACAATTTTAAAGAGATCCGGTTTGGCACGGATGATGTCGAGTGTGTTTCTGCCGATGGATCCTGTTGAACCCAGGATCATCACTCTTTTCATCGAACACCTCCACTGCGGGTATGACAGCCGCAGATTGCAAAAAGCTTGCGGAACTATAAAGGGACGCCTGCGAAAAATGGGTAGAGGTAAAAGAAAACAGGTGCTGCCAGAATGAGTGAGTCTATGGCGTCCATAAGTCCTCCGCGGCCACCCCTGAGAACACCTGAATCCTTGATATTGCTTGAACGCTTCATTGCGGATTCTGCAAGATCGCCCAGGATACCCATGATGCCAAGGATCACACCCATTATAATTGAATTTGTGACTGAAAGGTTTATGAAACCTGGGAAAAAAAGTGCGGCTGCAATGCAGATTCCGATTGATGTTAAAAATCCGGTAAAGAAACCAACCAGAGTTTTTTTTGGGCTGACTATCATGCCTAATGCCTTGCCCCTTCCCAGGAATTTGCCGCCCAGGTATGCGGCCATGTCATTCGCAAAGATCGCAGCCAGGAATAAAAGAATGAGGGCCTCGGGATGTGGAAGTGAAGTGATTTTTACGAGATACGAGAGCAAAAAACCAGGATAGACCAGCACAAATACGCTGCTTGAAAGCAAGGGAAGCCTTTCCGCGATTGTTTTATCATCCCGCACGCATACGGTCAGAACAAATAAAAACAAAAGGCTTATCGTCATCCACCAGAGAACCATTGGCCCCTGCAATACACCAGTGTTTTCAATCCATGCGACTGCAGGGAAACCTGCTGAAAGGAGTGGGATCGCGATTGACCATGCGTGATTGCCCTTCTTTGAAAACATGGCAAGCATTTCATGCGAGGAAATGAAAGTGCCAATTGTGACAAGCATGGCAAAGAGCAAATGGTTCCAGAATGGAACAAAATAAATACAGATAAAGAGTCCGGGAATGAATATGATGACTATAATCAGTCTGGACAGGAAATTGCTCATCATGCGTTTCCGAATCTCCTCTGTCGCATCTGGTATTCCGCGATTGCCGCATCAAGATCATCACCTGTCCAGTCAGGCCAAAGCTTTTTGCTGAAGCAGAGTTCCGCATAAGAGCTTTGCCAAAGCATGAAATTACTGATTC
>RPPD01000278.1 GCA_003818675.1 Spirochaetaceae bacterium | reverse complement strand
TCCACTGCAGGATTGAATGGATCAACTTGAACACACTCCAGATACCATCTGCATGCGGAAGGTAGGCGGCCACCTCGAGGAAAGCCAGGACGAGAACAATTCCTGCGCCTGTGCCAATCAACGCAAACCTGTTTTTCAAACCCCTTGATAGAAAGAGTATGCCCGCATGAAACACGGGAACCATAAAAAGGGTAAACAGAACAGCGCGGAAAAACGCATTGCCCAGGCTTACATTAAAAAACACAGAAAGTAAAAAGAAAACAATAATCAGTGCGCCCAGGAAAAGTCCTGTTACCATCAGTTCACCGGTGATTTTCACTGCTACTGCTTTCATTCTGTCAGAACCCGTAATCTGAGGTGCGTTCCTGGGTGAGGCATAAAGCCCGGCAAGCACCACACGGAAAACAAGATAAACAATGGCACCGACTATCATGATGAAGAGAAACGGACCTTCTGCAAGCAATCCTTCAACTACACCATAGTTGAAAAAATTAAAAACCATGCTCATCAGGAACAGAAAGACCGGCGCACCGGAAAAATCAAACCTGGTGCCGCTTACAGAACCAATGAAGCCGAAGAAGGTGATTGCGGCAAAAACAAATATACATGACAGCACAATTGCCCAGACAGGCTTGCGCAGTAAAGCCAGGCAGTCTGCCCAACCCTGCTTGATTATTTCTGAAAAACTGGTTTTCACTGTTTTCCTCCTTCAGTTCCCGGTACAGTCGCAGACGGCGATACCGGAGACAGTACACCTGCCTGTGGTGTCTGCAATGTTGCTGTTCTTGTCGCGGGATTCTGCACATTCCAGACAGCGTGGTAAGTGTAGGCAACCTTGTCCGAGTACTGTGTCAGGTATTTCCGCAAGACCGTGTCATCCTTTATGGCAGAGACACCGTCCAGTATTTTCTGCAATTCATCATGCGAGGCTTTTCCAGGAATGGGTATTAACAACAGGCAGTCAATGACCCAGTATTTTGCCGGTGTGCTTTTGATTTTTTCCATCTTTACGGTTCCTGCAAACGCGTACTTTGCACCCTGGATTTCTTCAAATGATTCTGAAACAACACCGCTGAAGAGCTCCTGGCCCCTGACAGATTCCGATGAAACGGGTGCTTCCAGCATTTTTCCGTCTTTCCACTGCTCAGAAATTCGGAAGGCCATTACCACATCCACACCCGGGAAGGGAATCCACTCAGCTGTATTGTCCTTCTCATCAGCCGCTTTAACAATCCTGGCTGGACGTATAAAAAGGCCCACGCCATCCTTGATTTCTTTTTCTTCTATAAAAAAATCATTAAAAGCGGGCAAGCTTGTGCATGTGAGCTCTATTGGCTTTGGCAATCTGGTCAAGCCCGCACCCACGCTGACTTTGACCCGTTCCTCTCTGTAGTTTGGGGCTTTTGCCACAAGTTCATACTCTCCTGAAGACAGATTGGTGAACTGGTGTGTTGTAGCATGCGAACCCAGGATAATCCTGTTACCGAGCGTTATTGTCAGATCAGGGATTGCAGCCCCTGATATGGCATCCTGAACCGTCACCTCAAGTACTGACGGTGAAAGAAAAAATACAACCAGCAGTGTTATTGCAATGGCGGCCAGAATACCACCTGATACGGCAAGCAAGAGCTTGTGTGATGATTTCATGATTTGTACCTCAAATTGGACTAAGTGGATGTCCAGAGATAATAAATGGGAGCAACATAAGTGTCAAGGCTTGGAGGATTTGGCAGATCTTGCGATTTTCATTGAAGCATTATCGCGTCTGAGGTATCAGCACCTCCCAGTACCGTTTATCAGACCATTCTGGAGGAATATTGCCAATGATCCATCCTGGAGCGGTTGTTTCTACAAAATAGTATTTTTTCCCCTTGTGGGTCAGATATTCACCTATTCCGCCAACATAGGCAATTCCAAGCATGGCATGTTCATATTTCTCGCTGTACATGATCACAACATCATAGCCAAAATCCTTGAGCAGTATGTAAAGCAGCACGCTCCTGGAATCGCAGTCACCCTCCTGCTCTGCCATGAGTTCAAGCGGTGTAAATATGCCATATGGTTCATCAGGCAGCAGGTATACCGTGCTCTGTACACAGCAGATGACCATTTCTGCGAACTGGTTATAGGACAGGTTGTTTTCTTCCTTGATTTGCAACAGAACCTTTTTCACGTTTTCAAGCCGCAATGTGTTCTTTGTATATAAAAATCCGTACAGGTCCTTGTAGAAATCCTCAAAGGAGGTTTCCCAGAGCATTATATAACCATTCTCATAGGATGAGCGTCCTGTCGCAGGCTGAAACTTGTCCCTCTCCTGTATCGATGTGTCCCTCTCGTTTTTAGAGATGACAAATTCCCCGCTAAAGAGTTTCTTGTCATAGACCCAGTTAAACGATGACACAATGTTTCCAGCGCCATCCTCGCTTATTTCACGTTTCATGGCCTCCAAAGTGAACTGTACCGGCTGTTTGTGTACAATGGCGCCCGATTCCGTGTTCTTGATAATGAGATAACCAGTATACGGCTGGGAGTTGTTCCCGAGCTGGCTCACAAACATCAGCGGGTAGTAAAACCAGATTGCCTTTCCGCTCCAGGTGGCAGTATCATACGGAATTGTGACTGGATCTACCATCACCCATGATGTGTCAAAGACCTGTTCATTCTGCGTAAGTACAAAGGTGAACTGGATGGACTTCCTGCGCATGCCACTGATGACCAAGTCATAAAAATTAAAAGTAACGTTTTCATCTGTCCCCTGCAGTATTTCCACCTTGTTGATCTTGACATTCTGTGCATCAGCGTCAAAGATCAGAAGGACAAACAGGATCATCCCTGCGGCAAAAGCAACAAACCGCTTAAGGTACATGGCATCCCCCTGTCTACAGCCTGATTCCGCTGTGTAACTCTGGAACTGGAATTATTGCGTCTACCAGCTGGGAAAAACCACCCTTAACCAGAAGCACCATTACAATGATCACCACTCCCAGAATAATGCTGATGGCTATGTTGTCATGCTTGATCTCGTCCATTTCATTGATTTTCCTGGTGAGCACAGTGAAGAGAAAATACGCCAGAAAAATCACACAAAATGAAAAAACCATTGAAAGCGCAAAATAGATGAGCATATAGATCGTTCCCCAGAGCAGGGTAAATCCCATGTCCTGGCTCTGCTGATAGAGGTTCTGGATTGTGAGGATTGCAGGGGATATGGCTTCTTGAAGAAGCAGCCCCACAGAAAACAGGATGGATCCAATAAGGATTGAAAACGAGGTATTAAAGCTCTTGATTCCATAACGTTTGTCCGCCCAGAACAGGAAAAACTTGAATGTGAGAAACAACACTCCTGTTCCAAACACCAGGCCAGTGGCTATCTGGAATAATGAAAAAAGCGCGGCTGTGAGATTTATAGGCTGCAGGTTCATAGGGTCCTCCTGTAACAGATAGAATTATATGAGAATCTGCTTGTAAGTTCAAAAGAATTTTTTCATGGAGTTTTAATGTGTCCCTTATCCTGAACTAACAGATATATCGAAACTCCGCGATTTTAAAGCTGTGCTTTTATATTCCATAGTTTGCATAGTACTCTTTCACCTTTTCCCGCGTTACAAAAACCAGGATAAGAATGGGTATTGCTGTACCAAAAAGAGCTCCCAAGACAATGCCTGCGGTGGTGGCTGTCTGGACAAAGCCTGTCATCAAGCCTCCAGCCTCCTGGAAGCCTTCTGCATAAGCAAATACCTCATCGGAAAACGCCATGTTCATGTAATCTGAGAGCACGGACACCATGCCCATGCCAACCACTATTGTCAAGGCAACCAGTACAAATTCCCCGATTGAATATATTTTTGCAAGCAGTATCCCGCGCGTCCTGGACTTTTTCAGGAATATGCCCGCGACAATACCCAATATTCCCAATCCTATGAAAAAGAGAAAATAAAAAATAAAAAAGACCGAATTCTGCAGATAATAATCGCTTATCAGGGAATATGAATTGAATGCCGTTGTATCTCCGTAAGAACCCAATGTGTTTCCCACAACTGAATAAAAAACACTCATCAACCCGATATAGATTGGCGTAATCACTCCAGATCCGATATACATTGCACCGCAAACGATAAGAATGATACTGGCTGCTA
>RPPD01000277.1 GCA_003818675.1 Spirochaetaceae bacterium | reverse complement strand
TGCAGCCGCGCTTTATACAGACTCAAGGAGTACGGGGTCAAGGATGAAAAAATATTCCTTACCGGATTTCCGCTCCCCAAGCAGCTGCTTGGAAGCGAGAAGCTGGAGATCCTGCTTCCGGATGTAGCCAGCAGGCTGCACTACCTTGATCCTGAGGACCGCTTCTGGCCTCTCCATGGAAATAACGTGGAATATTTTCTGGGCAAAAAAAACATCGCGTTCAAGAAGAAGCGGAAGTTCACAATTCTCTATGCTGTGGGCGGGGCTGGTGCGCTCTGGGAATATGGACTGACTATTGCCAAGAGCCTCAAGAAAAAAATAATAAGCGGTGAGGTCCGCTACGCGATAGCGCCTGGCGTCAGACCTGAAATCAATGACAATTTTGTCCGGGGACTGAAGGACTTGAAGATTCCGGCTAATCTCGTTCCTTTGATCCATTCCGCGGATACACAGGAATATTTTGAGATGTTCACCCAGTTCTTGCGTGAAACAGACTTGCTCTGGACAAAGCCCTCCGAACTGGTTTTCTATGCAGGCCTGGGCATGCCGCTGATCATGACTGAACCTGTAGGTCCGCAGGAGGGGTACAACATGAAGTGGTGCCAGGAGATCCAGGCGG
Source organism: Spirochaetaceae bacterium (assembly GCA_003818675.1). The sequence goes on along the minus strand of RPPD01000277.1, from coordinate 3,531 downwards.
GAATTTCGCAGGAGGATCCTGCATACACAGACGAGTGGCTTTTTGACCTGCATAAACTGGGAAGGCTCGCAGAATCAGCCTGGGATGGATTCCTCAAGGCGCGCAAGTTCGGCATCTTCAAGATAGAGGAAGTGCTGCGCACCGGTACCATGATCTGGGAGAAATCGCCATTGAGACGATAAAAATATTCCCAACTTGCTCTTTTCAGATGCAAAAAAGCGCTATAATATTATGTAGATATGAAACAAATACCAGGCAATCCCTACATCGTTGGAAATCCAATCAAAACCAGGGAAATGTTCTTTGGCCGTGAGGATGATTTTTACTTTGTCACACGGAAAATAGGCGTTGACAAGGCCAACCAGGTCATCATCTTCTGCGGTGAACGCAGGTCCGGCAAAACATCCATCCTCTTCCAGATTCTCTCCGGAAAGCTGGGCGAGCATTTCCTGCCCATCCTTGTGGACATGCAGATTTTGGCAGGCCTCAAGTCTGACATGGAATTCTTCCGCGCAATCCTTGAAGCCGGGTGCGACCAGCTGAAAATCCCCGGATTGAGCTTTGCCGAGGTGGAGAAACGCGCAAGGGATTTTACTGTCCAGCGCATTCTGGAGACATTTCTGTCCATGCTGGATTCATCAAAACCCGGCAAGGTGGTTCTTTTTCTGCTTGATGAATACGAACTTCTTGAAGCCAAGATCAAGGAAGGCAGTCTGAGTGAATCTGTAATTCACTATCTCGCGGGAGTGCTTGAGAGCAAATACAGGATCTCGTTTATTTTCACAGGCTCAACCAATCTTGAAAACCGCAAGGTGGATTTCTGGAAAATCCTCCTGGGAAAATCCATTTACAGGAAAATATCATATCTCTCGCAGCATGACACGGAACGCCTTATTACCGAGCCGCTTCTGGATTACATCGATTATCCTGATGATGTCATAGAATCTATTTACCGCTTTACGGGCGGTCAGCCTTTTTACACCCAGGTCATCTGCCAGAATCTGGTTGACCTCCTTATAGAGGAACAGCGCAATGATCCGGGCAAACAAGATCTTGAAAAGGTTGTAAAGGACATCATTGAAAATCCGCTCCCGCAGATGATCTATTCCTGGAACAGTCTTGGGGACTGGATCAAGTTTGCCCTCTCTTCACTTGCCGGCAAGCTTGAAAGTGTAAAGGAATGGACGGATTCATCCGGGGTTTTCCAGTACCTTGTGAAGAACAAGATTGCCCTTCCATTCAAGCGTGAAAGGCTGAATGTCTTCCTTGAAGAGGCATATGAAAAAGAATTTTTACAGAAGACCGATGCGGGCGGGTACTCCTTCAGGATGGATCTCTATCGCCGCTGGATCCGCAAGGAACACTCGGTCTGGAAGGTCATCAAGGAAGTTAACCTTGAGGTAAAAAAGGCCAGGCGTGCCGCGCTTTCGCTTGTCATTTCAATTGCGTCCATCCTTGTTGTGGCCGCGGGGCTTGTTTTCATTATTGATCCATTTAATATTCGCACTACAATGGGGCTTGTTTCGGATGACGGGAAGCTAAAGGACATCCGCGTGGTTTCAAACCAGCCGGGGATACGGGTTACAATGGACGGGGCAATAACGCTTACCAGTGAAGGCCAGCAGGATGAATCTTCCTTAAAGCTGCCAGCACTTGCTCCCGGAAAGCACGTGTTTGTCTTTATCAATACCAGGACTGGTGAAAAACTTGAACAGGAAGTTGATATCCAGCCTGGTGTCGCTGAGATTCCAATCCACTTTACAAAGGAAGCTGGGCCGGCAACTGTCCAGCCAATCGGAATGGCATCGCTCTTTCTTTCCACCACGCCCGAGGGCGCGCGCATACTGATTGACGGAGTGCCTTACGATGCCACTCCCAAAATCATTTCGTCCATCAAGATTGGAGCGCATAGAGTTGTATTGGAGCGCGATGGGTACAAGTCTGCGTCATTCAGCATTGATGTAAATCCCGGTATCAATGAGAGAAAGACCCAGCTTGCGGCAATCTATGGATCCCTGATATTGGATGTAAGGCCAACTGCAAAAATATACCTTGACGGCGCCTATCTTGTAGACACGCCCTATGCACAGGCTCTCAAGGTCCAGGCGGGAAAACATGTGATTCTGATGGTCAATGAAAGTCTTGGCTTCAAGGAGGAAGTCCGGGTTGTTATAAGGGAGAGTGAAGTGACAAAGATTGAGAGGATATTAAAGTGACCAGAATGCTCAAGAAAATCATTATTGCGCTGATTTGTTTTTATGCCTGTACTGCAATTGTTTTTGCCCAGCAGCCAACAGCAGTCCCTGAAACAACTTCAATTCCGGCTTTTGCTGACAGCATACAGCGCATGGATTCCATAAAAAGGATCTATGCAAACGGGGATTATGCCGGATGCCGCTTTGCGATTGATGAGCTCATGTCCCTGGAGAAGGAAAAAAAGCTGGAACTTTCCTTTTTCCAGATGGCAAAGATTTATTCCTACAAAGCCCTGGTTGCCTATGCCTTCCGTGAAGAGGGATATCAGGACGAGGTCAAAAGGAACCTGCTCCGGGCAGTGCAGACTGATCTCAATTTTGATTTTGAGGATTACGCCATAATACCCGCATATGTGGTGGATGTTTTCATCAAAACAAAGCGTGAATACCATGACATGTTCTCAAAGACAACACGCCGCCACACCATGGGAATTTACGGATCACTGACCGCAATACCCACCATTCTTGACAACCCGGAATACCTGAAACCTGGAGTGCATTACTCGTATAATTTCAGTGAAAGCTTCATGCTTGTCACGGATGTGGAATTCCCGGCAACGGCAAATATCTTTAATTCAATAACCGGACGCGTGGGAATTGCATGGTTCCCTTCATTCAAGGTGGAAACCGTATCCATGGGTCTGTTGACATTATACGGCATAAAGCTTGAGAAGAACACCAATGCCCTGCATGTTGTTTCATTCGAGGGATACGGTGAGTTCATTCTGCGTTTGGGCCTTGGCCTGGCCGTTTCAATAGAGCTTTTGCGCATGGACCTTGTCTTTGGGGATGAACCCGGGGACTTCAGCGAAACAGGATCAGTGGAGATAATCTCCACCGACCAGGTCAGGCTGACATCAGGCAACCTGCGCTTTTATTTATTCTGGACTTTCTAAAAGGGGTACACGGATGATAGATCCTGAACTGCCTGTGAGCCTGGCTTCCGAGTTTGTGGGACAGCGCAGCACGGTCCGGCGTATTTTTTCACGCATAGGTGCGCAGCGTCCGCAATCCCTTGCGGTCATAGGCGGACGCAAAGTGGGAAAGACCTCGCTGTTTAACTATCTGCTTTCAAAAGACGCGCGTGAGGAAAATCTTGGATCAGTGTCTGACTATATTATGCACGGCTTTTCCGCAGACGGGGAAGCGGCTGGAAGTGTGGACACTTTTTTGGCCAGGATAAACAGCACAATAAATGCAACTGGCGGACCTGGTGACTCACAGTATGCAATGCTGCAGCGCATCGTTGAGGAGATGCACAGCAGCGGAAAAAAGC
>RPPD01000276.1 GCA_003818675.1 Spirochaetaceae bacterium | reverse complement strand
TGAATAAAAAAAATAGAAGAAAAAGAGGGGAACAGACTGCAACAGGATTTACTCCCTATATAAAAACACTTCTTCTGGCCATTATTCCGTTATTATTGGCAGCTGGTGCTGTCATACTCATTGTCTTTTCAGGATCGCCAGTTTTGTTTTCTATTGCACTGATTGTTGCTCTTGCGCTTGGAGGATTTGGCCCGATATTTGTTTCAAAGAACAAGACCATGACATCAGGACTCTCACGTGTCCTGGACACTTACCTGGCAATAGTTGCCGGATTCGGGATTGTATGCGCGGCATCTTCGCTTTTTTTTACCAGCCGGACTTTGGACTTAAAGCTTCTCTGTTTTTTGCCATTTGCTCTTTTATTTTTTACAACAGGCACTGGAGTGATATTGCGCGCAAAAGATTTGGGAAAACAGCAGGAATCTGGTGTTTATATCCAACGCTGGTTTGTATTCATATCTCGCGGTATCAAACATGCTTTTTTGTTATGCGCAGGTGCAATCCTCTATGCCCTGTCATTTCCGAGCTTCCTTAATGAGTGGGGGCTTTTCCCGCTCGCTTTTTTTGCAATGGTGCCTGTCCTTATTGTCATCAACAGGATGAAGTGGCAATTCACGCCTCTTGCGGGTTTCCTCTTCGCTGTACTTTCACACGGTATTTTCAATTACTGGCTCGCGCAGCACCATCCCCTGGCGCTGACAGTCGCTTTGGGTTTGAGGGTTTTCTGGTTTGTATTGACATTTCCAGCTCTTAAGTTCTGCATGATGGTTTTTCCAAAGAGAGGTTTCCTTTTACAATCTGTGCTTTGGGTTGGGTATGAGTATTTAAGCACGCTTGGTTTTTCAGGATATTCCTATGGCCTGATTGGCTATTCACAGTATCTGTTTCTGCCTTTACTTCAGACAGCTTCTCTTGCTGGAGTATGGGGAGTAACATTCATGGTGGTTTTCCCGCAAGCATGGCTTGCCTGGGGACTGCAAAATGGAATCAGGGATTTGGCAGGAAGGCTTAAACAACACAGGATGAGCGCTGCGGCATATGCAGTGCTTTTTGCGGCTCTGTTGTTTTTTGGGTTTGTTTCCATGGGTGATTTTTCAGGAGAAAAACAGTGGAGGGTGGCACTTGTCCAGTCCAATGTGGACCCGTGGAAGGGAGGAGATCCGGCATATGAGAGTTCGCTTAAAACATTAATTGAACAGAGCAAAAAAGCGATAAGCTCCTCGCCTGAAGACCGGAAGCCAGAAACAGTAATATGGCCGGAAACAGCGGTTGTGCCCGCAATCAGGCTGCACTCCCAGATGAGATATGACCATGTGCGATATACCAGGATCGTGCAACCATTCCTCGAGTTCATGGATACACAGGATATTCCCTATGTGACAGGAAACGGCGATAACGAGTTTGCAGGCTGGGATGCAAATGGAAATGTTCTTCGCAAGGATTATAATGGTGTTTTACTCATGAAGGGCAGGGAGGTGGCTGGTGTCTACAGAAAGACCCATCTTGTCCCGTATACCGAGAATTTCCCCTTTGAGAACACACTTCCTGGTATTTACAACTGGTTGAAAAACTCGGATACGCATTTCTGGGAAGCGGGTGGAGAGGAAGACAAAAAGCGTGTTTTTGAAGCAGGCGGTGTCAGATTTTCAACTCCCATCTGCTTTGAGGATACCTTCGGATATCTGTCCAGAAATTTTGTGCTTTCAGGGTGCGATGTCCTTGTGAATGTTACAAATGACGCCTGGGCGAAATCCATGGCAGCGCAGATGCAGCATTTTGGTATTTCCGTTTTCAGGGCAGTGGAAAACAGGCGTTCCCTTGTCAGGAGTACATCGAGCGGCATGACCGCCGCCGTAGATCCCTGCGGTAGAATCCTGGCCATGGCAGAACCGTTTAAGGCCAATTATCTGAATGTATCCGTACCTGTTGTGGAATCCTCCACCACCCTTTATACCCTCTGGGGGGACTGGGCAGGTATTGTAGCGGCCTTTGGTTCATTGGGTCTTCTTCTTGTATCAGTGCTTGTAAAACTGATTCTCAGACTGATCGGAAAAGACGGAAAATACCAAAAACAGTTATGATGGAATTGATCCGGATCGATTGGGAATTGACAAAATCCCAATAATCCACAAGAATATAACCAGGACACGGTGAAAATCGCGAAGGAGCATCCCATGAAGTCCAAACCTAAAATACTGATTGTAGATGACGAGGCAATCAATCTTGAATTCTTTGACGTCATGCTGACAAAACTCGGTTTCCAAGTGGAAAAGGCTGAGGATGGGGACATCGCACTTGAAAAGATCCAGGAAATAGATCCGGATTTGATTATCCTTGATAATGTCATGCCAAGGCTCTCTGGCTGGGAAGTCACAAAAATCCTGAAACATGACAAACATTACAAGAAATTCGCGGCAACTCCAATCATCATGTTTTCAGCCATGGATGAGGTCAAGGACAAGATAGAAGGACTTGAATTAGGCGTTGATGACTATATCACAAAGCCGTTCAATTTTTCAGAAGTGCTGGCGCGTATCCGCGTTGTGCTGCGGAACAGGGATCTGTCAAAGCAGGTAACAAGAAGGGAAAGCCGTATTTCGGTTATTGAATCGCTGAATAAATCGCTCATTTATTTCACACAGCATGTAAAGGTGCCGTTCGGGAAAGTCTCGGACAAGGCCTCAAAGATAAATCCTGCGAATGAAAAAGAAGTCAGGGAGCTTGTTACCCTCATTAAAGAGGAGAGCGAGATGCTCATGGCAACTATCCGCGGCCTGGAGGACGAGATAAAGGAACTCCAGGAAAAGGGTGACACATTAAAGAGGGGCGATCTCACGCTGGAAGATCTGGAAGTAAAGTACCAGAAAAAACTCCAGAACTGGAAGGAAAAGGAGATCAACCTGGAGGAAATCACGAAGTGATAAGCCCGGAGCAAAAAAATCTGGTGGAATTGTTCTCACAGGGCAGAAAGCATTACAACATGATGCAGTTCCAGGAAGCCAAGAAGTGTTTTATTAAAGCTTTGGAAGTAAAACCTGCAGACGGGCCCTCAAAGGTATATCTTGAACGCTGTGATTATTACATTAACAATCCGCCTCCCGCAGACTGGGATGGCGTGTATGTGATGAAAACAAAATAGAATCGGGGATCTAAGGAAACATGTCTAAAATTACTGAACATCAGCACAGCGAGGAAATAGCCACAACTCTTGGAAAGAGCACCCATTTTGACGGAGTGATGCGCTTCAAGGATTCGCTTAAAATACTTGGAAGCTTTCATGGTGAGATTATTTCATCTGGCAGGCTCGTAATCGCTGATGGTGCGGATATCAAGGCAAACATCAAGGTAGGATCCATAGTCGTTGGCGGTATCATCCATGGCAACATTATTGCAAAAGAAAAGCTTGAGATGCTTGCTTCAGGCAAGGTTTTTGGAAATATCAAGACGGCAAAACTGGTAATAGCGGACGGTGTCTTATTTGAAGGCAAGTGCGAGATGATAAAGGACCCGGATTCCATAGATATTTTTGCGGATAATGTCGCAGAAATAAAGAAAAATGTTGAAGCTGTGGAGCACATGGGAGTTTTGTAATTCCTTTTATGCGTTTCTTAAATTGGCTTGACTATTCCTAAAAATGGTACTATAATGTAGGGAGAAGCAAATCAAATATCTTCATGTGGGACGTCACATCATAATTCAAAACAAGTAACAGTCGCAGATATAATCTGGAGAGTGAAAATGGCAATTATCAGGAAAAAGCTCAGCAATATTTCCAACGGGACTAATGGAAATGATGATGCGCTGGACATGGAAAACGGATCAGACATTGATGATTCTGGAAAATCAGGCGCAAAGCGCGTGCTGAAAAAGCGCGCAGTAAAGGTTCAGCTAATAAAAGAAGGTGACAACAACGGAGCAGAGTCTGTTGAGGAAAAGAGCCCTGATTCTGCCGGCTCTGGCAAGGAAGAAACCCCCGCTCCCGAGGTAAAGAAGAGCTTTTATACAAACGGACAAAATAATTCTTATGGTGACGCAGCTGCCAGCATTGTCGGAGACAGTGAAAACAGACTCAATATAAATGACCTGTCACGCAAGAGCGTGGAAGAGTTGCGGGAAATTGCAGTAAAGCTTGAGATAAACCAGGAAACCCTGATCAATCTCAAGAAGCAGGACC
>RPPD01000275.1 GCA_003818675.1 Spirochaetaceae bacterium | reverse complement strand
GTTTGAAAAAGTCATCTACCTGGATTGCGACATTATCGTGCTTGATTCGCTTCAGGACATATTTGAGATAGACGCCCCAATTGCGGCAACCGGGAGATACAGGCCCATAGCCAAGGAATTCTGCGAGCCCCAGGCGCTCAAGGAGGGCGAGGAGTTGGACAATATTATCTGGACGTTCAACACGGGATTTCTCGGCTTGGACGTCAAATACTGGCAATCGGTCGACATCCTGGGCAGAGTAGCGGAATTGACCGGTAAATACGGATGGCGAACTTTCAAGAATCCCGTCAATGGCCTTTTTTACCTTCTTTCCAGGGATCACGGCGGATTCACGAACATAACGGATCATTACAACTTTCTTATAAAGCGAAAATGCGACGGTATCATTGAAAACAGCCTGGGCTTCCGGGCTCCACTCGTGAAAGGAAAACCCGTCAAGGTGCTTCACTGGAACGGACCGGTTAAATACTGGAACCTGCCGAAAGACGCGAAATCGCTTGCGGGGCTCCGCGCAAAATACCCGGAATTTGATTACAATTATATCCGCGACAAATATTATCCGTGCATCTCGCCGTTCATCAAAGATGTCGAAAGGTGTCCCGCAACATGACCGCATCGAGCAAACAACCCATCAAGGTTCTCATGTATACCCACGACACGATGGGCATGGGGCACATCACCCGCGCATTGAAAATGATCAGGGCGATTAAAACCGCGGAGAATTCCGCAAGCATAACCCTTATCACCGGCAGCAATACCCTTTCCTGTCACAATATTCCCGAAACCGCGGACGTTATAAAGATTCCGACCGTGCGGCTTGAACATGTTGCCGGGACCCAGGTCAACAAGTCAGTAAACGGGCTTCCAGTGAGCATGGTTTTTAAAATTCGAGAGGGAATACTGCTTGAAACAATAAAAAACCTGAAACCAGATTTCTTCTTTGTCGATTTTTCCGCGCTCGGCGAGGGGAATGAGCTGATAAAATCCCTGCTTTATCTTAAACAATCGGGTAAAACAATTGTATGTCTCGCGCTTCGCGACATTCTGTGGGACAAGGAGACTCTTCAAAAGAAATGGCAGAGTAAAAATTATACGATGGTCCTTGAAACGCTTTATGACAAAATACTGGTTTTCGGAGACAAATCGGTATTTGACATGGCGCAAGAGTACGGTTTTTCCGAAACAATATCCGGGAAGATGGTTTACCTCGGGTATCTCGTCGACGCGACCGGGAAACCGCCTGAAAAGAAAAACGACAGGATCCTCATTTGTGTTGGCGGCGGAACGGACGGATTCCGGCTGATTGACAAAATCCTCTCAAGCAGCGGCCGTGATTTTATCGTCGTGACCGGGCCGTACATCAGCGCCAAGGATTTCGAACACCTTCGGAAAAATTATCCCGCGGTTAGGCTGATACGGGATACAAAAGACCTGTATTCGATCATGACGGAATCGTCCTGCGTCATATCCATGCTCGGATACAACACATTCTGCGAGCTGCTCCAATGCAAAGTCCCCGCGGTCATAATGCCTCGAGTATTCCCCGATAAGGAACAACTTCTTCGCGCGCAAGTATTTCACAAGCAAGGCCTTTTCGAATACATCGAGGACATTCAGGCGCTTGACAGGGAAAGCCTGGAAGCCCTTATCTCACGGGCAATAAACAATACCAGGGACAGGGCATCCATGATTTCCGCAATCGACACAGAGGGAATACGCAAGTTTTCGGATTTTTTTGGAAAAGCGGTTCATGGAATCGCGACCGAATAGCTATATTGCGTTTCTTCCGAGCTGATTGTTCCGGAATACAGCGCGGGAGCCGTACCCGGTTCCAGGGTTTCCATCGTGGCGATTCCCGTACCGCGCATTTTGGCCACCGCCTCCTTGCGCGTCCACCACTTAAAAAACAGCCGTTTTTTTTCCTCAGGCTCAGTTACCGTCAACAATTCGATCGCTTCAGGAATCCCGAAAGCCGACAATATCCCAAGCATTTCCGTATCGGCAATATCCCGCACGGTTTCGACATCAACGCCGATTTCCATTCCCCGAGCAATTCCTGTTAAAACGATATCACCAGCATGCGACAGGTTGAAATTAATCCGGCGCGTTTCCCCCGATTCAAGCGCAAAGGGTTTCCCGTGTTCTCCATACCCAAAGCGGATATCCTCAGGCGCCGCGCCCAGGTAATCAGACAGAATGAAGCGAAGCATGACTTTGCACGCCAATCCCCGATCCCTGTCTATTTCAAAATAATATTTATCTATTTTTTCCTGTTCCCCAACTGAGACAATTCTGGAAAACATATCCTTGAAAGGCTTCAATTTCCGCACGTCGAACCAGAATATATCAACCTTATCCCTGAATGCTGGATTGATAATGTCTAACCTGTTTAAAAAACAAAAAATTTTATTTATCATCTATTTTAAAATACCCTGTTAATCAGCCGGCATTTTCATTGACAGGCCTTCTCAACGATGTTTTCCACCAGTTGTGAATGCGCATAGGCATGTATATTCAATTTTTCCAATTTAGTGCAAACGGTTTTATATATTGCGTGATTGAAACTTTTTGAAAATGGATGCGCCAGTATTATACTTGCTTTCATTACAGCGCAAATACTACCATCAGACTGGTCCGTAATGCCAGAAACTCATCAAAAGCAACCGTGGAAAGCAACAGCCCGGATTCAACATTAATGGAGAGTGCCTTTAAAGAGACAATATTTACCCCGAGTATCGGGTATGCCATGAAACCCGTCCCGCGGTCCTTGATAGTAATTACACCCATAGCCAATCCCATATACGGGATGAGGAAATTCCTGTCCAGGTTATTTGCGCTTTCCAGGGAAACATTAAAACCAAACAGGTAATGAAAAAAGTATTCAGCTTCATCACGGTTTGAATAATAAAAACCGATGCTGATATATACTTCGCTCCTGCCCCTCGCCAGGAAACTTTCACTCTTGCTTGACCTCAGAAGAGTAAAGGCCAAATCAAAAAGCATTTCCCCGCCATAATACAGGTCTCCGCTTTCAAAAAGGTAATATACTCCACCTTGCAGACCGGGAACCATGACATTACTGAAGCTCCGCTCATCAGGCACTTCGTTATCAAGGAGTGCTTCCCGTTCATTAGGCAGGGTTTCTCCTTTGGGTGGCTGGAGTGGTGTTGTTGATTCCGGCTTTGGCTCCAGCGCGGCAAGACCTGCCAGACAGAAAAGTGAAAATACGATAAGTAATCCCATTGTTCTGATGACTCTCATTTTATTCTCCTAACTTAAAAGCAATTATATCATGGGGTTCTTGTCATTTCAATTCAATTCCCCCCACTAAACAGAAACTACGCACGAATATAGGAGGGTATTTTGAAGAGTTTTCGGTATTCTGAGGGAGCGACAGGAATTGAAGTGTCCTGACAAACCGCGCCTTTTCCTTTTTTATGCCCCGCCCAGGAGCGAGCCGATCAGGGAAATTCCCGCAATTGTGCCGAATGACCCGCAGAGGTTTGTCAGCATGAAGACCCACAGGACCTTCAAAATCCTGTTCTTGTAGAATCCGGTGAACTTGTTGAAATCCTCCTGCAGTCCCTCAAAATCCGTCACTTGTGGTTTCCTGAGCCGGTACTGTACAAGCCCACTCACCATACCGGAGCCGATTACAGGAAGAAGCGCTGTAATCGGGGCGGAAACCATTGCAGAGAGTATTGCCAGCGGATGACCAAATGCAATAAGCGCGCCTATTCCGGCAGAAGCGCTTGTGGCAATTATCCAGGAAAGAATGCCATTCATGGACGTGTCCACGCCCTTGGTAAAATATCCCAGAACCAGAAGGGCTGGTACGGCCACAGGAATGATCCATGGAATAATCTGGCCAACAATATTCTTTTTGGGAATCTGTTCCAGGTCTTCAACAGACTCTTCCATTTCGCGGGCTTCAAGCTTGTGAAGCGTTTTTACAACTCCCTCTATATGTCCGGCGCCCAGCACTGCCACGATTTTTTCACCGCGAGTCTGAAACAGTTTGGACGCGATATAGCGGTCCCTTTCGTCTATGAGAACTTCCTTAACCTTTGGAAGAAAACCCGAAAGTTCTTCCATCATGCTGTTCATGAGGCTTTTCTCTTTCAGTTTCTCCATCTCCTCCACTGAAAGTTTTTCGTTTGAAAAGACTGATGTCAG
>RPPD01000274.1 GCA_003818675.1 Spirochaetaceae bacterium | reverse complement strand
TTGAAATAGAAATCCAGAAAACAAAAATGGAAGGCGATGTGCTTGTCTATGAGTTCCGCCGCATGACAGGAATTTCAGACGACACTCCTTTTACCCTGAGCTACACGCTTGACGCGGCCTACAAGGGCCTGGATATAATTCCTGAAACACAGCATTGGCTCCTGATAGCGCTCGACCTCAATTCTGACATCCAGAAATACCAGTTTGAGGTGGCAAAGAGCAGGGAAGAACTGAAAATAGCCGAGCAGACCTATCTTCCCTCGGTTGAAGCCTCGCTTACCCTGTCTGTATCCGGAGACAGCTTCCCGCTGCAGGAACCCGGTGTTTCATTCAAGCTCCGTTTTTCTTTCCCGTTTAATGAATCTCCCGTGGACATGGATATGTCAAGCGGAATCACCGGACTTCAGACGCGCACAAGCGGCGGATCTGTCCAGACAAACATCCTCCCTGACCTTAGTTATTTATCAGACAAAAAACTGGCGCTCCTGAAACTTCAGACCATGACAATCCAGTCAGACTCCATGATAGAATCATTGCGGTTTAATATTGAGCAGTTCATCAAGCAGTACGGGTTTGCCAGGGCGCAGCTTGAGCTCCAGAAAGAGGCGCTCGTTCTTCTTGAACGCAAGCAAAGGGTCTATCAGAGCCAGCTTGGCATTGGGGAAATAAAAAGAATAGATTATCTGAAAGCGCAGACAGAATACTATGAGGAAGAAATTGCCATCAGGGAACAGATCCTTGCTCTCATGGAAATGGAGCGCGAGTTTGAGCAGGTCCTGGGATTTGAACCAGGCGGACTTGCCGCATACGTAAAGTCACAGAATGCAGGCACAGACAAGGAATGACATCATGAACAATGGACATATTCTGCAACTTATAATTATTTGCGTCTTTATGACGGTATTTGCATCATGCCAGGATGACAGCGCCGCGGGAATTCCAGCGTATAAGGATTCCGTAACCACAGTCAAGGCCGCGTTCAGCGAAATCACGCCCGAGATCAATTCTTTTGGAACAATCACATATTACAGGAAGGCGGACGTCTCTGTCACAACAAGCGGCGTGATTGACGCCATTTACGTTGAGGAAGGCAGCTCTGTTGCCAGGGGCCAGACCCTGGCAACAATCAACAACATCCAGCTTATACTCCAGAAAAAAAAGACAGAATCACAGATAAACCAGGCCAGGGCAGCGCTTGAGCTTTCACAGGCAAAACTCAAGGAGGGCGGGCTTCAGGTAGAAGCCAGGCTCATTTCAATTTTGATCGGAGAGCTCCAGCTCGCGCAGAAAAAAATAGAACTGGATGATCTTGAGAGAAGCCTCAAGAACAAGGAACAGGTCTTTGCAGTAGGCGGCATGAGCGAGGAGGCCATTCACACGGTAAGGATGCAGTATGCCGCGGCCAAAACCCAATACGAGCTTTCAATAAAACAGCTTGAAATGCAGAAAGTTGGATTGCGGGACTCTGATCTTGCGGCAGCCGGGTATGGCATACCAACCACTCAGGCGGAGCGCACCAGACTGCTGACTGTCATCAATACGCTCATTTTAAGCGCGGAAGTCAAGGTCGCTGACGCGAGCCTCGCCGCGGCATACACTGAACTTGAGGCTGTAAACCAGCTCCTTGCCGAGACTACAATCCGTTCCCCGGTCACGGGCATTATCGGCATGCGTTATCTTGAACTGGGCGAGCGCGTCCAGGCAGAAGCCAAGCTCTTTACCGTGCTGGACACATCAAGGGTTTACGCGGTTTTCCCTGTATCCGAGGGAGAGTCATCGCTTATCACGGAAAGCATGAGCGCGGACATAACCGTTGACGCGCTTGGCGGCAAGACATTTGCGTCAAGAATAGACCTGATATCACCCATCGTTGATCCCCAGACAGGCAACATAACTGTAAAAGCCATCCTGCCCAATAATCTGAGGACGCTAAAGCCCGGCATGTTCGCCAGGGTCAAGGTGATATCCGGCCAGCCGCGCAAAACAATACTCATTCCCAAAACCTGCATTGCGCGCAAGGAAAATACCTCGGGAGAGATATATACAATCGTGCGCGGCCGGGTGTTTGCAAAGAAGGTGCGCCTTGGCGTTGAAAAAGAAGAACTTATTGAAATAATGGAAGGACTCACCGAAGGGGACATTGTTGTTGATTCTCCTTCGCCCCTGCTCAAGGAGGGACAAGATGTTGAACTCAAAAATGAGACATAACAGCAGGTATTTGGCCCTGTCATTTCTGATCCTGTTTTTGTCTTTTTTCCAGTCCTGTTTTATTGCGGATTTTACACAACTCACATATACCACCTTTCCCGCGCAAAAAGACACAATAATAGGCGCGGATGATCCCGTCTGGATTGACTTTTCCATGCCCCTGATAAAAGTTGAGGCTGAAAACAACTTCATTGTTACTGCTTCAGGAAAATCATGCAAAGGGGATCTTTCATGGCAGGATGACAGGCTTATATTCACGCCAGCGGCTGACTGGCTTCCGGGGACACGCTACCTTTTCCAGTACAGCGGACAGGTGGAGACAACAGACGGCCGCGAGTTTACGCTTGCCGTGACAGTCCCGTTTTTTTCAGTGACCGCGGAACTGCCGCCGCAGCTATTGACCGGCCTCACATCACCGGCATCAGGAGCACAAGCTGCCCCGGATGCCGTTCTCCGTTTCCAGTTTGACAAGGACATGGACACAGCCCTGAGCATCCTTGATTTTTTTTCCATCACTCCCCAGGCCACATATCTTCACGCGTGGGAAACACCCAGGATTCTGGCAATAACCCCGCTCTCACCCTGGAGTGCCTACACCACATATACATGGTCTGTTGACACCAACCTGACAGATGCCACGGGCATACCATTGGTCAGTTCATATGACGGTAATTTCATCATCCAGAATGAAACAACGCCGGCTCCGGTTGTCGAGGGAGTACATCCTGTTCTGCCCTCATGGGAAGACGGATTTGATGACAGCACTGGCGCTACCCTTTCAACCACCGGCAGCCGCAATGACAGCTGGATCAGTTTCAAAGATGCCATCAGGATTGATTTTGAAAACCCGGATCAGATTGATCTGGCATCCCTGCAGGATTCATTTTCACTCAATCCCTATGTCAAGGGCACCATACACCGCGTTGGAACAGATCCTGACATTTTCTTTGTCTTTGTCCCGGATTCGGGCGCGCGTTTTCTCATAGATACCCTCTACAAGCTGACAATCTCAAACGAGCTTGAGAATACATCCGGCGTGCCCATGCAGGATGATTTTACAGTCTGGTTCAAGGCCAATACAGAGTATCTTGCGGTCACGTCCGTCATTTTTGACCAGCAGGTGGCCCCGCAAACACTCATTACAGATTTCAACAGCTATGCAGCAACTGAAATAAATTTCCCTCCTGCCGTCCCTCCTACCGTAATTCGCATCACATTTGACCATGCCATTGATACTGCGGAGGCAGCCTCTGTCATACAGTACATGGAATGGGAGCGTGTTTTGCCCGGTGGAGGCCCATATGGAGCTGTTGATATTGCAAAGCCGGATTCGTACAACCTGGTTGTCACATTTGACGGCAATTTCACATATGAAGCCGGCAATATGTTCCGCCTTTCCATACCAGGCGGCTCTGGCGGACTTGTATTGGAATCAGGAGCATACCTCCAAACGGCTTTCTTCCTGTACATAACCTATCGATAGGCGGAAGGCTGTATGAAAAAAACCGGTTTTATAATCATTATTCTTGCCCTGATGATGTTTGCAGCATGCGACCTCATCCTCTACTCTCCGGTCACCGTCACCGGGTATTCTCCGGACGAACAGACTTACCCTGCTGGCACCGCGGTATCCGTCTGGATCAAGTTTTCCAGGGATGTTGACCACTCCAAGGCAGAGGCGGCTTTCACCCTGAGCCGTGACGGCACTGTCATGGAAGGCCGGTATGAGTGGTCAGGAAGCCGCGTCACATTCATTCCGCTTGCGCCTTTCTCTACAGGGGTAAATTACATCCTCAATGTAACAACGGATGTTGAAGACGCTAACGGAAATTCATTGGATCACGCCCTGGTGTCCCGTTTCCGATTTGGAACAGACACGGCAAGACCTGAAATTCTTGCAATAACACCCGCTGACGGCACAGAGCTTGCAGCAGGCGAGTTTACCATGCCCGTGACAATCACTTTTTCAGAACC
>RPPD01000273.1 GCA_003818675.1 Spirochaetaceae bacterium | reverse complement strand
GCTATCAGGAATTGCCCGCCTATGTCACCGGAGAGGTGCGGGTCAGGTCCTCCGATCGAGTTGCTTGAGTTCCACCTGGATTCATCGCTCAACAACAATCTTCGCGGCACTAAAAAAGGTTTTACGCAAAAATTACCAAACCGCATAAAATAACAAAATATCTTTAAAATTCCGAATCTTTCCACTATAATTCAATCAGCATGGAAGAGACCAGTCATTCAGATCATCATTTTATCATACGGAAAGTTTTTTTTCTCTACCCTCAAACAATTATCAGGGATTTATACCAGGATATCATCTCCCATGGGTATGACGCATTCTTCATTGACGATCACAAAATCGTCGTCAATTTTCTCAAACAGCACAAACACTCGATTCTCTATATCAACATTGATAAAGTATTGAAAGACGAGGAGTGGCTGGAATTCACAAATAATATAATCAACTATCCGGCGACAAAAAGCACCGAAATCGGCGTTTTAACCGACGCCAACCTGAATAAAAAGTATTTATCGCGAAAATACTTAATCGACATCGGGATCACCTGCGGCTTCATATCCCTTATTCCCAATCCGAAAAAACTGCTCAAAGTGATTTTGAGAATTCTCGAAGCGAATGAGGCAAAAGGCCGCAGAAAGCATGTTCGCGTCCATTGTACGAACGCCGACACGTTCAATTTCCGCCGCAATACCGTTTTATACCGCGGCGATTTGGTTGACATCAGTTCGGCGGGCATTTTGTGCCAATTACCGGATGAATCGGCGAAACTGATCCCCGGCATGGTTCTCGACAGTATTCAGCTTAAATTGCAGGGCGTTCTTTCAATGGCAAGCGGAACGGTATATGGAACGCGAAAAGCAACGGAAAACTCGCTGCACTATTTGATCATGTTTGACAGGGAGAACATGAGCGATAAAACCAAGTCGAACATCCTCAGTTATATCTGCCGGCGGCAAGCCGATTTCATCAACGAGGCATCCGAGGAAGACGCCCAATCCGCGCCTGAATTCGGGGAGATGAAAGACGGCGGAAAACTTCTTGACAACAAATCAAATGACGAATTGACTCAAGAACTCATTGAAGAATTACAGATGGTGGATACGGAGCTGGAGGAAATAGACGACATATTGAAGGCCAAGGGCGGTAACGTGAAGAAGGCGGATCCGTGAAAATTAATTGGATTTTCTCCATCCCTTGTCATATAATCGAATAAGTGATCAAACAGGCGGCCTGTAGCGACATTCCTTATCGGCCTCCTTTGTATCATCAGGGGTACTACCATGAGCGATCAACAGATCGTGCTGCAAGAAGAAATCAATGATCTTGTCATTACAGCGTATAAAAACAACGCCAACGATAAAGAGCTGATCATCGCGCTTGACGGGGCGATTGATACATATAACTCCCAGGCTTTCGAGGCGGCATTAAACAAGCTTTTGGAATTGGGTCATATACACCTTGTCTTCAGCTGTAACAAATTATCCTATATTTCAAGCATGGGCATAGGTGTTTTTTTGAATCTTCTGACCACCGTGAAGAAAAGAACCGGTTCGATCGTCTTCACAGAGATGCAGGAATTGGTCGTAAAAGTATTCGAAAATCTGGGGTTTTCGATTTTTTTTGAATTCAAAGAGCGCTTGAACGACGGCCATAAGCCATGATGGATCGATGATCCATTGAAGTCTCTGTCTGTTCCGTATATAATAAGCGCATATGTCACAAAGCCAGATGCCGCCGCAAAAAAGCTATCATGATGAGGTCGTTCATTTCCTGAAAGGCATCCCGGATCTCACTCCCAGGGAATATTCTGATAAAATTCGCTCACACGGATATATTGCGCAGGAGCGGGCGGTCAGGGCCGTAAGCCTCATGGCGTTTCGCCACCTTGACCGGCTCAAGGCGATCTTTCTGCGCGACATCAACCCGGACGAGCTTCCGGCAAAATCCAACATCCTCTTCGTCGGACCCACCGGATGCGGCAAGACGTTCCTGGTGGAAACGCTATTCCGCGAAATCCTGGGACTGCCCACTGTCACCGTCGACATGACAAGCTTTTCAGAAACCGGCTACGTCGGCCAGGATGTATCCACGATCCTGACGCGCCTGCTTTTTGCCGCGGGATACAACCCGGTCCATGCCGCCATGGGAATCGTCTGCATGGACGAGTTTGACAAGATCGCATCAGGCCAGAACAATGCCGTGTTCGCCGGCGCTGGCACCACAAAGGATGTTTCAGGCCTTGGAGTCCAGCGCGAACTTTTAAAAATCCTTGAAGCCGCTGAAATCACCATACCGCTTGAGCTCTCGCACTCGGATTACTCGCCCCGAGCGCTGCTTTCTACCAGGGACATCGGCTTTATTGCCTGCGGCGCGTTCTCCGGGTTGAAGGGCCTGATCACGCGACAGGACAAGCTCCATATCGGGTTTGGCCGTGAGGAGTGCAGCCCCGAGGACATGCGTATAGCCGTGACCTACACCATCGAAGACGTAGAACTCACAAAACACTTCCTTGATTACGGGTTTCTCCCTGAACTCATCGGCAGGTTTACACGCATAATTCCTTTTCACGCGCTTTCACGCGATGAACTGAAAACCATACTTGAGACAAAAGTCCTCTCCCGCTACGAGGCCGAGTTTAGATACAAAAATATCCGGCTTACAGTTGATCCCGCGGTCCTGGATCTGGTTGTAGACGAGAGCGTTAAAAAAGAGACCGGCGCCCGCGGCATCGAGTCCGCGATAGCCCGTCATCTTGAAGACGCTGCCTTTGAGGCATATTCCACACCCGGAACGCGGAATCTTAATGTACGTCTTGAAAACAACAGCGTGGTGTTTGCCATTGATTGACCGGGGACTCATCCAGCTTGTTGAATGGCAAATTGGTTTTGGGCCGCGTCTGCCGGGGACTGTAGCGCACAGGGACTTCATCGCTGCGCTCAAGGAAAAGGTTTCGCCGCATGCCGATGAACTTTACCTGCAGGACTTCACGATTCATTTCTGCGGCAAGGATGTCCTTTGTACAAATGTGATCACGGTTAAAAAAGCATCCGGACAGGCTGCCACCACAATTACTCGCGGCGACAAACTTGCAGGACCCATCCTGCTGGGGACGCACTTTGACACGAGGCTCATCGCCGACAATGAAACCGATCCCGTGAAACGCAACACGCCTATCCCGGGCGCCAATGACGGGGGTTCCGGCACGGCGATACTGTCATACCTGCTTCCTGTTATCGCATCACGGTCATATTCGCGCGACATACACGTGGTGTTTTTTGATGCCGAGGACGTGGGCAATATTGACGGGTTTGATTTTTCGACAGGAGCGCAGTATCTCGCGGATCATCCGCTCCCGGTTCCCCCAGCGGAAGTTCTTGTGCTGGACATGGTGGGCGGGTCTGACATGGTGTTGGATATGGACGCTCACTTTCTCGAAAATGACGCGTCACGCGCATTCGGCGAACGGATCATTAATAAAGCGGTCAAAACAGGATACGCCCCGCTATTGACCGACAAACCGGGCAAATGGAAATACATCGTCTGCGACCACTACCCGTTTCATAAAGCGGGTATTCCGTCGTTTGCGCTCATCGACATAGACTATCCCGAGTGGCACACGCAAGGAGATTTGCCCCGTGCAATGAGTGAAGACTCTCTGGCCGCCACCGCGCAGTTCGTGCTGGATTTTCTGGAAGAGTGGTGGATTGATTGAGCAGAGAACTGCCGGTTGTATTGTAGAAAACCCCGGGATAGTCAAAAAACCCTGACAGGACGTATATATTCTAACGTGTCCTTGCTGGTGAAGCCGTCCTGGTTTCCAGTATTGCTGAAGTACTGCGTCCACACAGCAACGGCAGCGTTCTCCAAAGAGCACCAGTGCACCTTGCCTGTCTCAATGTCGTTTTTCCACGTTGACAATATCGCATAGGACGCGCAGGACACTCCACTCCTGTTTTTTGCCAAAATACTGTCTATTTCCTATTGTTTCCACAGATTCATCTGTTGTGTAATAATCCCAGTTGTATACAGTTCTATCATCTGCCGGCTTTTCCGGGGCAGTCTGCGTTGTTGCATCACCCACGCAGGCTTATGACCTGCACGTGCGCCATCACGTCCCTGCGCGGGTCCTCCTGTTCGATGACCAGGTGCCACTGCCCGGCCGAGGGGACCTCGATCATGAACGGCGATCTTTT
>RPPD01000272.1 GCA_003818675.1 Spirochaetaceae bacterium | reverse complement strand
TCTTCTATATGAGGTATATGTTCCCTGGCTTTTCCCTGTGCTGCCACAGGATTGAAAATAATAATAAAGTGGTATTTGCTGTTGCTTCCCTGTTTCATGGTCATATTGGTCCTTTATTTATCAAGGCGCCTCAGGATATGCGCTGTTGCCCTGAACCTACTATATTCCAGTGTAATTCTGTTTTCAACACTTATTTTTCCGATATAATTGCAACAGCAATGAAATGTTATTTCTTTTCATTTTTCAGTGAAATATTATCATGGATTTATTGACATTTACATTATTTCCAGTTTATTCTTTTCTATATATTGATTTGTTACCAGGATATTTACAAATCCCTTGTAATCAAATCTAAAGGAGGATTGGATGAAAACTGGAGTAAAAAAAGCCTTGCTGGCTCTGCTGGTCCTTGTATCAGTGGTAACCAGCCTTGCGCTCATCGTCGCCTGCGGCCCACCACCAAAGGTGACCATGCGTGTTGCATGGTGGGGGAATCCCACACGTGACGAACGCACCAACAAGGTGATCGAACTGTATCAGAAAGATTTCCCCAATGTCACGATCAATCCCGAGTTTGTGTCATGGGCCGGTTATTGGGAAAAAATCAATACCCAGGCCGCTGGAAATGACCTGCCAGACGTTATGCAGCACGACTACGCATATCTTCTGCAGTTCGTCAGCAAAAACCTGATGGAAGACCTCACGCCCTATATCAATTCAAAAAAGATCAGTCTTGATGGCGTTTCTGAGACTTATCTCTCAGGCGGTCGCGTAGGCGGGAATCTCTATGGCATAAGCCTTGGCACCAATGCGGTCTGCATGGTTTATGATCCTGCCATTTTGGCAAAGGCCGGAATAACCGCGCCCAAAAATGACTGGACATGGGATGATTTTGTGAAGATTGCCCTGGAAGTATATGCCAAGACCAAGATCCAGACACTCCCAATTTTTTACACTGACCCCAAAGTCGGATTTGAAAACTGGATAAGACAATCTGGACAGTCATTCTATGCCAAAGACGGCGCCTCACTCGGCTTCACTGATCCCGCGCTTCTTGAAGAGTTCTTTAACATACAGGTGCAGCTTCTCAAGGCTGGCGCCATGGTAAAACCCGATGTAGTTTATGTTAATGTGACGATCACTGAAGACCAGTTCTCCAAGGGGAACTCATGGGTGCAGTACGTATGGTCTAACCAGATTGTTGCGACACAGGCTGCAGCAAAGAAAGACCTGGGCATTGTCATGCTGCCCAGAATCAAGAATCCCACACGCGCAGGAACATATCTGAAACCTTCCATGTTCTTTTCAGTTCCCAAGACTTCTGCCAACAAGGAAGAAGCTGCAAAGTTCATAAACTACTTCCTGAGCAATCCAGCGGCCACAAAGGTGCTCCTTGCCGAGCGCGGAATTCCAATCATCAACAGCGTCCGCGACGGGATCAAGACGAATGTGGATCCTGTGACACAGCAGGTATTTGCATTCATTGACACGGTCGCCAAGGATGGAAATTCAAGCCCCATCGATCCGCCAGATCCGGCTGCTGGTGCGGCTGAAGTCCTGAATGCGTTCAGACTGACAGCCCAGGATATCATGTTCGGTAAAACTTCCGTGAAAGACGGCGTTGCCAAGTTCATGAAGCAAGCCAACGAAATTCTCGCGAAAAACAAAAAATAACGTTTTTGCAATTCAATGAAGTGGAGGTGTCCCCTATGGGGACACCTCCATATAAATTTTAGCGTGGAGTCGCAAATGCGAAAAAAAAATAAATTCAGGGCAGTGACATCACATCATCTCGCTGGGTATATGTTCATTTTACCCTGGCTTTTTGGTTTTTTTGCATTCACGCTCGTTCCCATGGCCGCTTCCCTGTATTTTTCATTCACAGACTATGACATTTTCGCAGCTCCTGTCTGGAGCGGACTCGCCAATTTTGCCAAGATGATGCAAGACGAAGTTTTCTGGAAATCCCTGAGTGTTACCTTCATTTACGTCTTTTTTTCAGTTCCCCTTCGCCTTATTTTTGCACTGGCAATTGCCATGCTTTTCAACCGCAGGGCAAAAATGCTTCGCTTCTACCAGACTGTCTATTATCTGCCTTCCATTCTGGGCGGTTCAATCGCAGTCGCTGTGATGTGGCGCAGACTTTTCATGTCAGATGGCGCCTTAAACGCCGTTCTCGGTATTCTGGGAACGCCAACGGACATCTCATGGATCGGGAATGAGAATACAGCGCTGTGGACCCTTATTATACTCGCGGTCTGGCAGTTCGGCTCCTCCATGCTGATATTCCTGGCGGGACTGAAACAGATCCCTGAAAGCTATTACGAGGCCGCAGAAATTGACGGCGCGTCAAAAATAACACAATTTTTCAGGATAACCCTGCCTCATTTGACACCTGTCATTTTCTTCAACCTTGTCATGCAGATCATAAACGGTTTCATCGTATTCACGCAGGCCTTTGTTGTATCAGGCGGCACAGGTGATCCCATGAACTCCACACTCGTGTATTCACTTTATGTCTACCAGCGGGCATTCAAGTACAATGAAATGGGATACGGCAGTGCCCTTGCCTGGGTACTGGTGCTCATCATAGGCATATTCACGGCGATCGTTTTCAAATCTTCATCATCATGGGTGTACTACGAGTCAAAGGAAGGCCAGAAATGATGATCCAATCAAAGGTAAACAGGATCAGAAACGCCGTTCTTTTTCACAGCAGCGTGGTAATTCTGGGTTTCTTCATGCTCTACCCCCTGCTCTGGATGATATCCAATTCCTTCAAGCCAAATGATGACATCTTCGGGACAGCATCCCTCATTCCCAGCACCATTGTTCTTGACAATTATGTACGCGGCTGGAACTTCGTCGGGAACCTCAACTTCGGGATGTTTTTCCTGAACTCGTTTTTCTACGCCGGGGTATCCACCATTGGAGCTGTATTGTCATCCGCGCTTGTAGCCTTTGGATTTGCCCGCATCAGGTTCTTTGCAAAAAATTTCTGGTTTGTGTGCATGCTTGTCACCATGATGATACCATTCCAGGTGGTCATGATCCCGCAATACCTGGTCTTCCGTTCACTCGGCTGGGTCAACAGCTATGCTCCACTCATCATACCTATGTTCATGGGGCAGCCATTTTTTATCTTTCTCATGCTCCAGTTTATCCGCGGGATTCCTCTTGAACTTGATGAATCCGCGCGCATCGACGGCTGCGGATATTTCAGGATTTTTGCACAGATTATATTTCCGCTAATCACACCCGCGCTCATCACATCCGCAATCTTTAATTTCTACTGGCGATGGGATGACTTTCTTGGGCCCCTCCTTTACCTTAACAAACCGCAGATGTACACAGTATCCATTGCGCTGCGCATGTTTTCCGACCCATCCTCGTCAACAGACTGGGGCGCAATTTTTTCCATGGCAACGCTCTCGCTGCTGCCAATACTGATTGTCTTTATCGTTTTCCAGAAATACATTGTACAGGGCATCAGCACCACTGGCATCAAGGGATAGTGTATGGTTCATGCATCCATGGAAATAATCTCACTCATTGACAGGGTCGTCAGGCGTACAATGACCATTGATTTCACCTGGGACTGGCCGTGCGGTGTGGCTTTCTACGGAATCTGCAAGGCATGGGAAAAGACAGGCAACCAGGAATATATAGATTTTCTTGTTAAGTGGGTGGATGAGTACATCGCAATAGGGCTTCCGCCATTTACCATAAACGCCGTCTCCATGGGACATACCATGATAACACTTCATGAGGCCACAGGAGACACAAAGTATCTTGAAATCGCGCAGAAAAAGGCGGACTTTCTCACGAATAACGCCATCCGTTTTGGCGAGAGGGTTTTCCAGCACACTGTTTCCCAGAAAGCGGATTTCCCGCAACAGGCATGGGCTGACACGCTCTTCATGGCCGCGTATTTCCTGATCCGCATGGGCCGCAAACTGGGCAATGAAGATTACATAACAGACAGCCTCGCCCAATACTACTGGCATGAGGAGTTGCTGCAAGAAAACAGCACCAATCTCTTCTACCATGGCTGGGACAACATCGCCAAAAACCACATGTCAGGAATCTTCTGGGCGCGCGGAAACGCCTGGGTAGCCTACACCATGGCGCGGGCGCTGAAGTTGATAGATTACACCTACCCGATGTTCATGCAGATCGATGGCGCCCTGCGCGATCAGTCG
>RPPD01000271.1 GCA_003818675.1 Spirochaetaceae bacterium | reverse complement strand
AGATATTTCCTCGCTTTTTCAAATACGACAATACAGAGAAAAATAGCCAATACTGCCAGCAACAAGACAAAGATAATCGCGGCACAAGAGAAAAACGCCCATGAGCCCGCATCAATTACATTTCCGATGATATCAATCGGGGTTTTTTCCTTTTCACTCAGGCTTATCTGTACAGTGCACAGCGACTGTTCAGCGTCAAACAGGCCGAGGTTTACTCCCAATGCCTGTATCTGTCTTTCAACCTCAAGGATTTTGTCCTCCAGGTTCATGAACTCCTCTATATCGCCGCTTCTGCGCTTTAATGCCACCAGCGAGTCCCTTGTCTGCAGAAGCGATTTTCTGGAATTGATAAGCTCCATGTATTCATTGGTCTTGTCCGTCTTGATGATGTTGTAGTAATCAACCTGTATTGTCTTTTTCAATACATCCACAAAAGCATCAAAACTGTCCGGCTTTACCCCGACTGTCAGGCGAAGGTCCCGTGTTAAATCACCCCCGATCTCATTTTCCGACTGTATAATCGCTTTCATTTCACCGGCCAGTCTGAAAATACTCCCACGGTCTTGCTCAAAATCGCTGGTGCTTGAGGTGATCGTGGACGTTTTTTCAAATTTCTGTTCCTGCAGCATTCCTGAATTGAAGTGCCGGACTTCAGTCATGTAATTCTGCTGTCCGCCCATTTGTTTGAGGGCTGAGAATAATTCTGGACTGTTGTCGAATATTTCACCTTCTCCGGACCGGGTCAGGTTGAAAACAAGTTTGCCGGTAAAGAGAAGCGCATATCCAATGGCAAAAAATAGAAGTCCTCTCAGTATTTTGTTTTTCATGAAAACCTCCTGGATTGTAATGACTGGATTGTATCAAAGACTGGTGCCTTGGTTGTTTTAACCGTGTAAAAGGATGTAAAAAATTGTATACTGAGCCAGAACCGAATACCGGCAGGATTGCACGCTCCAAAATGCATCAAGAGGCCTGCTTCAGAGGCCGTTAATAGAATTAATGCGAACATCTTTCCTTTTTTTATTGGCTGTACCAATACTGTTTTTATCCTGTGGCTGTTCTTCGAATACAATGTCCGCACCATCTTTACGGATACAAGCAGCAGCTGTGAATCAAATGGATGATTCAACCGGCTCACATCTATCGCAAGACATCATCCTGGGCAGAGACTTGCTTTTCACTCCGGATTATTTTCCCCTTATTGAAGGAAAGCGCATTGCGATTATGGCCAACCAGACCTCGCGCGCGACAGTTGACAGGCTTATTGATGACAAGCGGACATCCCTTATTGTCATTTTTTCCCCAGAACATGGTTTTTCAGGTGCAGACGCCGCAGGCCTGCATGTAAGCGACAGCGTTTATCGAAGTATCCCTGTATTTGGCTGCTACGGCGGAGGAGATGCCACGCGCAGAATTCCGCTGTCGCTTTTAAAGAATATTGATGTGCTTTTGTTTGAGGTCCAGGACACAGGTGCAAGACATTACACATTCATCTCTTCCATGTACCTCGCCATGGACTCTGCCGCTGATGCCAGTATCAAATTTGTGGTACTGGACAGACCAAATCCCGCGAATGGTTGTGTGATTGAGGGACCGGTATTGGAAAAAGAGTTTCAGTCGTTTGTGGGCGTGGGCAGAATACCCGTAAGGCACGCGATGACAATGGGTGAGCTGGCAAATCTGTTCCGCAATGAGAGCGTAATCATGCACGGACCCAGATATCCCCGTGAAAAAGAAACAGACGAATACTGGAATGTCGGGACACTAGACCTTGTAACCATACCAATGAAACACTATGAACGTGAAAAATCATGGGACGATATTTACGGTCCTGGAAAATGGATTCCAACATCGCCAAATATTCCGGGTGCGCTTGAAGCCATGATGTATTCGGGAACAGGAATCCTTGGCGCCAATACCCTCTGCGAGATGGTTCCTGGTTTCAGGAAATTCTGCGCGATTTCCCTGCCATTTGTATCAACAGGAGAAAAGCTTTTGGCATTTATTGATGCGGCAAAGTCGGTCTATGATTTTCCCGGTATGCTGCTTTCTCCCGCGTTAAATCCGGAAACCCGGGAGGAAAATGTGATTGTACTTGAGGTCGTGGACATTTCCATCTGCAGACCCGTTGCTTCCACTCTCGCGCTCCTGTATGTCCAGCGCCTCCTGTATCCCGACGCACAGTTTTTCACGACTTCTGAGGCGCCAGGCATTTTTGACAAAATGACGGGTGCCTCATGGGTAAGGGAAGAACTGATGGGAAAACCCTTGCCGCCGTTTTATTTTATGCTTGAACGCATGCGTCGGGAAGAAGCGGCATTCGAGAATGTCAGGAAAAAATACCTCGTTTATTGATGAATGAGCCTGATCTGGGCAATCCTGGAGAAACGGTGCGGAGATGCTTCCGCAAGGGGCAGGGGTGGATTTATTGGATTATCTGTTTCACTGGAAGCATTATTATGAATTTGGTTCCCACCCCCGGTTTGCTTTCAACGGTAATGTTTCCATTATGTTGCTCGACAATTTTATTGCATATAGCCAGTCCTATGCCGTTCCCTTCGTATTTATCCCGCTCATGCAGACATTGAAAAAGCCCGAAAAGCCGGGGGATATTTTTATTTTCAATACCGATACCATTGTCGGCTATTACTAATTCACATTTGTTTGATGCTTCATCTGAAATTGATGAATATATCTTTATTATTGGAGATTCATTTTCCTTGTGAAATTTTAATGCATTTCCTATCAGATTCTGAAATAATTGCCGCATTTGGGTAGAATCCGCTTCAATGTTTGGCAGGGAACCTACTTCAACGAGACCGGATGTTTTTTCTATTTGTATTTCAAGATCCGATAATACCTCGTTGACTATTTGCAGGAGGTTGACTTCGACAAATGGAGCGGCTTTTGTAGTAACTCTCGAATAGGCAAGGAGTTCCTTGATTAAAGTCTGCATTCTTGTTGATGCATTCTGTATTCTATCAAGATAATCGCGGCCATGGTCATCAAGAACATCAAAATAATTTTCTTTCAACCGATGTCCAAAAGTATCTATCTTGCGGAGGGGTTCCTGCAGATCATGTGAGGCCATATAGGTAAAACTGACAAGTTCGGAATTTACCCTTTTCAAATTCATGGTTCTTTCTTCAACTTTATGTTCCAATGTCCTGTTATAGTCTTCAATTTCTTTTTTGGCTTTTTCCAGCTCTGTTTGAGTTCTGCGCAGTTTTAATTCGGTCTGGACAAGCAGTTTTACCTGCTCTTCCAGTGCAATGCAGTTGGATCTTAATTCTTCTATTTCACCATTAATTTCATCTTGCATATTAACGATCCTGAATATCACTATAAATCACACAAAGAACAACCGTCTGATTATGAAAATAGTTCATTTTATTAATTGGCGCTATTTCTCCAAAACAATAAACACCCAGCCAGGGGATATCCTTTCCAAGGACATCCTGGATCACGTCTATTCCCTTTTCCTTGACCTTGTCTCCAAAAAACTTTTTACCCCTGCCCGCACAATCAAAATGGAGAACTGCTATCGGTTTTTTGCCTTTGAGTTTCAACTTGATTCTTTCTGCCATATATTTTGTGCCTTTAAATATCTTATCTTCATCCCTTCTGACCAGCTGGACTTTCGCGCCTTCGGGCAATTCTGACGCAAAATTAATGGATTCATCGGGATTTAGACTATAAGGCGATCGGATGATAAAATTATCATATTCTTTTGATATTTCATCAGGCAGCTTTTCGCCGAGACTGATGAAAGCGCGCAATTCAATGCTTATATCTTTTACCTCTTCCCCCAAATACTGCTTGAAAAATGCCCATGCGGATTTGTCATCAATCTTATAAACAGTATTTCCCTTTGCCTTTGTAATTGTTTTCTCTATCCCGATCGGCATGCATCCATGATTTACACCTATTTCAATTTTCACTTTGCCGGAGATCAATATGCAGGGAGCCGCGTCAGTCAATACTTGATCATTATGATATTGATGCGTCTGGGTGAGAAATGGAAAATTATGGGCGGAGAGTCCGCCGCAGAACAAGAGCGGTTTCACCAGGGTATTCTTTATGCCCCTAAAAAAATCATTGATGTTCACTGTGTAACTGTCGGGAAACATCAGAAGGAGAAGAGGGTTTTGGGGCATGACAGCGTTGATTTTATTCGCTATCTCCTTCCCTGCTTTTGCGGAATATTCCTT
>RPPD01000270.1 GCA_003818675.1 Spirochaetaceae bacterium | reverse complement strand
CAAAAGGCTGTTCTCGGGAAATCTCATTGCGTTTGTCATTGGATTGTATGCACGGCGTCTTAACAAGCAATGGCAGAAAAACGAAGTAGATTATCTGGCGGCAATTAAACAATTCATAATGCAACAGTCAGTTGCTGAAGGACATCCATAAAAAAAGCAGTCGGAAAGCTCATGCTTGCCGACTGCCTGAAAAAAATCAATAAAAACTATTTTCCGAGAACGACACCTGGTTTTCCGAGTATGTCCGGGTCTGCAGCAGGAGTGAGAATTCCAAACTTGTCAAAGTTAATGGAACCCTTTTCACCAGCATCAGCACCAAGGTTCTGCATTGTCACTGTATGCTTTCCAGCTGTGAGAGTGATAAGTACCGATTTGCCGGATGCATCCACAACAGTCAAGTTGGCAAAATCATTTGCAGTCTTTGCAAAGCCGCCAGTGGGCGGGCAAACAATTTTTGCCAGAACTGGATCAAGGGCCTTCCCGTCAATCAGGAAGCTCCTGTATACGTCTGCCTTGCGACCGTGACAATAGCGGAGAACAATCTTGTACTGGCCGTCCTTGGGAACATTGACTTCCCAAGAAACATTGTGGCCTCCATTGCCCCAGTATGCCATAAGCGTATCTGCCCCAACGCGATCAGAAAACATCTGGACCTTTCCACCTTCCTGTGCGGTAAATGCTTCCGCCTCAACAATAATTTCAGTAGATCCGCCGCCGGTTGCTCCTCCGGTGGTGGTGCAGGAAATGCCGATAATAAGAGTAATGACAGATATCACTGTCATTACTAATAATTGTGATTTTTGCATTTCTCTCTCCTTTCTTCAGGAAATTTGAATAATTTATTCTCTGGTTTTTTCCATGATTTGTCAAGTCGTATTATAGTAACGCTAAATGAAAAGCCCCTCTCCCATACTTAAATATTTTCAAGAATGGGTTGAGGGGCATAATAACAATTTTTATTTTTGAATTAGCCGTTGAGTTCCTTAATCATGGTTTCAACATTTAGGTTCTTTGAGCGGTCCATATACTGCTTAAGACCTGCGTCAACGGAAAGTTCACCCTTTGTGATTTTTGAAAAAATCTCAAGGCGTAGTGTGTGAAGCTGTCCGATGTTTCTGTTGAAAACTACGTCGCCGTCTTCCAGTGGCATAGTATCGCTGTTTGCACGCCATATCTCAACTGAAGTCAGAGTTTCCCTGTCAAGTGGAACAGAGATTTTCATGTTGTTCAGGCGGAAAACAGGCTCAATGTATGTCTTTGCCCAAACGATTTTGGGATTCGAAGGTACGGGAAGCATTTGCATCATGCCATCCGGGCTTCTCTTCCAGTGGATGCCTTCAACGCCGTAGGTGAAAAGATTCTGGCCGCGTCCACTGTCATACATGAGGCCGATGAAATTATCAAACACTGCCTTCGGGTCTTTTGCCTTTGAGGAAATGCAGAGAACCGGGGCCAGTCTGTTCAAATATCTGGCTCCCTTGATGGGTGCCATGGGGACAACAACTGCCTGGTCGCCTGAACCAATCTTGGTATCGCGCTGGATTTTGAAACCCCAGCTGCCAGACCAGTATTCAAAAAGGCCAACTCGGCCCTGGAAGAACTTTTCCCGCATCATTGAGGTGTTGTTTGTAAAGATTTCAGTGTCTATTACACCTCTCTTGTAGAGGTCCTGCCAACGGCCCATGGCTGCGCGCATCTCTGGCTGGGCAAAGCCGTCAACCCATACACCCGCTTTTTTTATAAAAATACCTCTGGCATCCAACATAATCAAACGGTTGTACATGTCCTGGAACTGTCCGTCTCCCATGAGGGTGATGGAATATCCAAAAGTGTCAGCTTTCCCGTTTCCATCAGGATCATTCTTTGTAAAAGCTTCAAAAACATTTACAAGCTCGTCATATGTTGTGGGGATCTGGAGGCCTAGTTTGTCAAGCCAGTCCTTGCGGACATAGCCGACGCATCCGCCACCCAACTGGTAAGGGAAGAAATATATCTTCCCATCCTTCATGCGATACGCCTCTATGATTTCCGGGTTTATTGATTTCATGCTGGGATGGGCTGCAATGAAACTGTCAAGTGCAACAATCGCACCGTCTCTGGCATACAATGTAGCCTTGGTTGGATTGGTCTCGAATATATCTGGGATTTCTCCAGATGAAATCATGATCTGGAGCTTTTCTTCATACTGCGCATGTACAGGCTGGATTACCTGAAGAGTAATCCCTGTGAGTTTTTTAAACTCTGCACAGACTGCATCCTGGCGATCTTCAGGCTTGATGAACGTGGTGTCCATCGTTGCCTTGATAACGGAGATTGTGGGTTTTATCGCCGGACCATCTGCCTGACCCTCAGCAAATGAAAAGAACGGGATCATGACAAAGAAAATTAAAATAAAGGCTAATTTTCTCATCTTTCCCTCCATATAAAGTATATTTTTTATACGCATACAACGATGCGCCTGCAAGTATATCAAATTCAACCTTTCTGTAACATACTATATATAATCAATTTTCCATATTCAATGGTTACTTTATCTGATGTTATCCCTTAATGGCTCCGAGGTTGATACCCTTAACAAAGTGCTTCTGCAGTAGCGGGTATAGGATCAGTACTGGAATAATGTTCACTATAATGATCGCGTTTTTCAAAGCTTCTGGTGCTATGTCAAATCCATAGAGTGCAGAGCTGTCACTGACAAGGACTATATCGCGCAATGCTACCTGGAAATTATACAATTCTCTCTTGTCCATGTATATGATGTACTCGAAGAACTGGTTCCAGTACAGGACCACGTAAAAAAGACCAATTGCCGCAAGTCCCGGTTTGGAAAGTGGAAGTACAATCCTGAAAAAAATGGCTATTGGAGTTGCACCGTCGAGTTCAGCGGATTCTTCAATACTTCGCGGAATTGTGTCAAAAAAGTTCCGCAAAAGTACCAGGTAATAGGTTTCTACACAATGGGCTATAATCACCGCCCAAAGCGTGTTTCTGAGTCCAAGTGAATTGACCACCAGGTAGAGCGGAAGTATTCCAGCTCTGAAAACCATGGTTACCATGAGCAGTGTCATCATAATTTTGCGGCCCGGGAGATCTCTCCTGGTTAACGCATATGCCATAAATCCGGATATGACAAGTGCCAGAACTGTTCCGGTTGATGTGACGATCAGTGAATTGAGAAAGGGTCTGTACAGACTGGCCTGGCTTAATATTTTCTGGTAGGCATCCAGCGAAAATTCCTTCGGGAACAGCCGGAAATCAATGAGCGCTGCTGATCTGTCAAAGGAATCTATAAGTACTTTCAACATTGGAAAAATTACAATCAGGCATAAAACTGCCAACAGGGCGTAGTTGAACATGACAAAAAGCGAACGCGCCCTGTGGTCTTTGTCAAAACTGAATCTCTCGATCATGGATTACTCCTTAGAAAATGCTTTCTTTCCGGATTTTCTTAACTATTGTATTGGTTGTCCACACGAGGATAAGGGAGATTAGGGAATTGAAGATACCGACGGCTATACCGTAGTCATAATCTCCATTAACAAATCCTCTTCTGTACACATATGTCATGATGACTTCACTGACATCGTATACAAGCGGGTTCTGCAATACAAAGACCGGTTCAAAAAGCCTGAATATCTGGGCGAGTTGGATCATGAGCACAATGACTGCTGTTGACATGATATTCGGCATGGTTATGTGAAACATCTGCTTCATTCTGCCAGCTCCGTCAATCCATGCGGCTTCGTATAGTTCCGGGTCAATTCCGGCCAGCGCGGCCAGAAATACAATTGTGGCCCAGCCTGTGTCATGCCAGAGGCGCAGCAGGTAATAAATTACTGTCCACCAGTTCTTTTCCGTGAGGAAATAGATTGAGGTTCCACCCGAGCTCTTAATGATGGCATTTATGAAACCGGATGACGGTGAGAGCATGAGTGTGAAGATTGATGCTGTTACTACCCATGAAAGAAAGTGTGGCAGGTAGAGGATGGTCTGAACTGATCTCTTTACCCACGATTTTCTGACTTCATTTAACAGAAGTGCGAGGATGATGGCGGTAGCGAGTTCAAAAACAATTCGCAAACCGCTTAACATGAAGGTATTGTAGAATACAGACCAGAACCTGTCATCCTTGAACAGGATTTCCTCAAAATTGGCAAATCCGATAAACGGTCCGGGACCCATGGTGTTCCAGTCCCACATGCACTGACGCAGCTCGAAGT
>RPPD01000269.1 GCA_003818675.1 Spirochaetaceae bacterium | reverse complement strand
CCTGGGATCGCGGCCAAGTTCCTGCGCCAGATGCTTTGCGACGAAGTAGCATTTCTTGATCATGTTCAGCATGTGTACGGGGATGCGAATCACGCGACCCTTGTCCGCGAGCGACTTTATTATCGCCTGCTTGATCCACCATGTGCCATAGGTTGAAAACCTGCAGCCCTTGCGGTAGTCAAAGCGCTCGACCGCCTCGATAAGTCCAATGTTGCCTTCGTCTATGAGATCCAAAAGGGACAGGCCCCTGTGCTTGTATTGCTTTGCGATTGAAACGACCAGACGCAAGTTTGAATTAATCATGCGGTTCTTTAAAGTCGCGATCTTCTTTTCAGTTTTGATCTTTTCCCTGTGAAATTCCTGCTTGCCGATCTTGCGGCCAGCAAAGGAACGTCGGAGGCCACCAAGTTTCCTTCGACCCAGGGATATCTTTCTGCCGATATCCTTTTCCTGTTCACCCAGAAGCAATGGGTAAAACGATATTTGCCTGAGGTACAATGCAAGGGGATCTGTCTCAAAAGCCCCTGACTGGAACTGGTCACCGATATCAAACACTTTATTCTTTAACAGATTAAATGATTTTGGAAGAATCAGTTGTGTTGTGCTCATTGTGCCCCCAAAAAATGTTTAAAGATCAATTTTGCATAAAATCTATAATATCTGCAAATCTTTGTCAATACAAATTTCCAAAAAATATTAAATTTCTTTAATTTGTAGAATTTTTAACAAATAGGGGAAATCACCAAAAAATGGCTTTTTGGCATACACAGGGACGGAGGTCAGATTATCTTTTCTGAAGCACTTGAGAAGGATCCATGTAGGTCTTGGTTTGGTTGTTGAAAACAAAGAACAGCAGTTTGGCATCAGTTTCATGGAAATACATACCCATTCGGCCGATGGCGCTGCCAGCCTCGACCTGTTCGCCAACAGAAACAACCAGCTGTTCAGCGCCCAGATACCCGTAAACCAGGCCATTTGGGGAATAAACAAGTGCGACATTCCCATATCCACGGTAGGGATTTGCCCAAATAACCCTGCCCGAGCAAGAGGAATAGACAAGATCACCTTTTTCCCCGTTTATAAGGATGCCCGAGACCTTGTTGTTATATGTTTCACGACGTCCCGGATGGGGCCAGACAAGGGAAGCAACCGTATTATTAGTTGTCACAGCAGCTGTAGTTGAGGAAACCCGGGATGCGGAATTACCTGCACCAGGGATATAAAGGCGCTGGCCGATCTTGAGGCTCCCTGGATTGGTTATGCTGTTTGCCTTCATTACAACATCAGCTGACAGACTAAAACGCATGGCTATGCTGTAGAATGTATCGCCCTTTTGAACAGTATATATGGATGGAATGAGGATTTTCAAGCCTTCAGGCACAGCCTGGGGATTCCTGATATGGTTATATTCAACAAGGACATCAACAGGAACATTATACTCGCGTGAAACCTTGTAGAGGGTATCCCCTTTTTTAAAAATATAGACCGTTTCCTCAGACCACAGGGAAAGAATGCCTGAGGCAAAAAATATCACACACACACAGAATAAACGAAGGTTCTTCATAATGCTCATATAGATCTTCGGCGGGAGGAATCCGTAACTAAACGGGAAAAGAGTCGGGCTGGGGAGATTTGAACTCCCGACCTCTCGGTCCCGAACCGAGCGCGCTAAGCCACTGCGCTACAACCCGAGTGATTTTGAACTATTGATGTACGGGAGTGACGGGGCTCGAACCCGCGATCTCCGGCTTGACAGGCCAGCGCGATAACCAACTTCGCCACACCCCCGGTATGAGAAACGACAGTATATTGTTTTCCAAAAAAATGTCAAGTGGCCGGATTGTCAGCAACTGCTATGGTGCTTTTTCAGCCCAATTTGCCCTCTAATTGACAATTAACGCCTTCCATGCTAATTTTTAATGCCCTGCAAGAATGGGACTTGAAAGAAAAGATTCGGGTTGTAAGCCCGCATAATTTATTCCATCGTAAAAGGATTCATCATGGCCTCACGGGAAATCAGAAGAATTAAAGACCGGAAAACAAAAACCTCCACAGAAGGGAAAAAACCGCTTTCAAAATCATTTACCTCAATATTGTCTTTGGCCATTCTGGGCCTGGTACTTGTGGGCCTTCTCTATATGGGCGGCACCAACTCCTCCATTTTCAACATTGGCAAAGTCAGGCTTGGCCAGTATGACAACCGCAGTATAACCTGGGAACCAGGCAATTTTTTTGCCAAGATGGTAGGCAGGTACACATCTTCCTCACAGGCAAATGATATACCTGTTGATCAGATCTTTAAACAGCTGATGCCCTACATGTACTTTCATACAGCGCTTTTGATAGAAGCAGAAAAATCCGGATTTAATCCCGGCCGCAAAGAGATTGAAGAATTCCTCAAAACCCAGGGTGTTGTGGAAGAATACAACCGCGCAACAAATATAGATCGTATAAGCCTCTACAATTTTTACAGGGAAATATACATAGAATATAAAATCACGTCCCAGCTTATCGCGGAATTGGACTACTCCCGGCTTATCGCTGAATTTGATAACAAAGCCCTGGATGATTTTATTGCAAAGATGGGCGAGGTTGAAAAAAAATTCCGCTATGTTGTCTGGAGCTATTCAGATTATCCGCGTGAAGAGGTGGTCAAGTATGCGCTTGAAAACAAAGCCCAGTTCAGGACCATCCAGCTCTCCCGCCTGTCAACAAAAAATGAAAAAGATGCGCGAGATGCGTTGAGCAAGATCAGAAGCGGGTCATCCTCGTTTGAGGAACAGGGCGAGGTACTCAAATCTGACATATCAGAGCCCATGGATCAGCCCTATTACAGACTGCTTAATGTCATCGGAGACAAGCAAGCCGTGGATGCCATATATTCGCTGAAAAAAGGCGGGGTAAGTGATGTTGTTCAGGTAGGTTCTGACTGGATCATTTACAGGTGCGAAGCAGAAAGCATTGACGCAAACCTTGCTGATGTTGCAGTGATGGATGAAATCGCATCATATGTTACCACCTATGAAAAAGGCAAAATAGAAGGATACTTTGAAACAAAGGCCAGGGAATTTGCCGAAGCGGCCGGTTCTAATGGGTTCGCTTCTGCTGCTGTCACTCAGGGTCTAAAGTCCTGGGAGACAGGGTATTTTCCGCTTAACATCAAAGGTCTTTCTTTTCTCAAGACCATTCCAACTCCAACAGACAATGCCCCCTCCATTTTAAGCGCCCAGGAAGATGTGGTTTTTTTCACCCAGGCATTCTCATTGACCGGGGACAAGGTCTCGCAGCCCATTCTGCTTGACGACAAGATCATAGTCCTGCAGCTCTCAGGTGAGAGAAAGGCTGAGCCAGCGGAACTGGAAAAAATCAAAAGCAGCGTAACACCCGTAAAGTTAACCGAACTCTACCAGTTTTTCCAGATGCCAAATACCAATCCGGCATTGATGGACCAGAGCCCGTATTATTCACTGATTGTTGACCCGGCCAAGATGGGAACTCCGGCAGAACAGGAAGAGATGTTCCAGAGAGGTTTTGAGTCCTTCAAGACGGAAACCAGACAGCAATGAACAAGGAAAATCCGCTCCTGATTGAAACTGGGAGCGGATTGACTGTCAGCTATAAAGATATACATCTCTACTCTTCACGTGAACCAATCAAGCGTGTAAACGATACAATAGACTCTCTGCCCCTTCTTCCTGATACACTTTTTTTGGTACAGTCAATTGGACTTGGACATGGCCTGTCCTATCTTGCTTCAAAACTGATGCCTGGTTCCCATATCCTGTGCCTTGAACAGGACCCTGTGCTTTTTAAAACAGGTCTTGCTCATGTTGAACCTGCCTTACACAATCACCCTCACATTACGCTTCTGTGTACAGAAACGCCTGAAAAGGCCTGCGGCATCCTGTCAAGATTTCCAAAAGATCAGTTCAGGCGCGTTGTAACTGCAAGGCTGTGTGCGGGTTATCGCCTTTCCCCGGAATTCTATGACACCGCCGCGGCCTTGCTGCAAGAGGCCATCAAAACAGTCTGGCAGAACAGGATGACACTGATCCATCTTGGCAGGCTTTTCGTCAAAAACGTGATTGAGAACTTGAGCCTTCTGCCGCGGCTATCAGACGCCTGTGAGCTTTCCACGGACAAACCAGTGCTTGTAACAGGCGCAGGTCCTTCGCTTGAAAAGAGCCTCCCTTTGATAAGGGAACTCCGCAGCAAGGTTCTGCTT
>RPPD01000268.1 GCA_003818675.1 Spirochaetaceae bacterium | reverse complement strand
CACTTGATGAATTGTCCATGCAGGCCGCTATTGCAATCACAGGCCAGATTAATAAGACCGTGGCGGAAAAGGGAACCTGCAGCGTAATTCTCGCGGGAGGGAATACGCCCCGTAAATGCTACACACAGGTAGCGGCATCCCTTGCGGCAATGCCTGCACAGTATCCGGAGTTTTTGTCACGCATCCACTGGTTTGCGGGAGACGAACGCCATGTGGCAAAAAATGACGCGGCGCGGAATGAAAAGATGTTTAAAACCGAGCTCTTCGACATTATGGATACACCCCTGGAAAATCTTCATTTTTGGGACTGCCCGCCAACATCGCCTGAGGAATCCGGCCGCAGGTATGATGAACTGCTCAAGTCTTTTTTCACAGGGAACACTTCCGCGCCCGATATTGTCCTTTTGGGACTGGGCGCAGACGGGCACACGGCCTCGCTGTTTCCTGGTTCAATGGCGGTTTACTCGAACGGACAGAAGCACAGGCTTTCCCCTGAAGAAAAGCCCCGCGCATTCGCAGTTTACAGGCCGGATGCAGACATCTACCGTCTCTCCATGTCTGCTGAATTTTTGAAAACAGGAAAACACATCATGATGCTTGTGGCTGGAGAAGACAAGAAATGGGCGTTTTCAAGACTTGAAGCAGGCGATGCCGCGATCCCGGCGACATGGGTTCTGTGTCCGGCCATTGAATGCTGGATCACGAGCGATGTCGTCAGATAGCCTTGCGCAAGGCACGAAGTTACTTCAGGATCATCAGGCTTTCCAGAAGACTTCCTGGCGAACCGGCACTCTCATCCAGCTTGGGGATTCCCTGGGGGAGATAGAGCACTTCGTCTCCAGCCGCCGCATAGTCATAGAAGCTCTTTTTTGCTATGGCGCCCTCGGCAACAGCCTCGTCAACCTTGGTGAGGGTGAGTTCCCCAACCACATCCCCTGGCTGGTAAGTAAACCCCACCTTGTCCGTCTGCAAGCCCACCCTGCCCTGCTTCACGATGAGCAGGACCTTTTTCTCCTCAAGCCCGTGTATGCGGCCAATGTCTATTACTCCGTTATCAAACTGTTTTTTGAGAAGCACACCGCGAAGCGGCAAAGTATCCGATAGAGAATTGCCTACACGCAAAAGCGTGTCACGGATCCTGTCATTGCCAGTCCGCTCCGCACTAAAGCGTGCAAGCTCCGTTCCTGTCCGCGACAAATAGAGCATACAGGTCGCACGAAAGCTCCGCTCAGATTCAGTAAACGAAAAAATCAGAAAATAATCGGACTTGTCTGATCTCGCGGTACGGAAAGCCTGCTCGTAGTTTGCCGCCACGGGTTCTGTTTTGCCCACATCCATCTTGTCAAACCCGTCAAGCACATCCTTGAAATACGCGGCGACTATTCCGTCACTGGTAGGGTGCAGGCTCGAGTTCCTGCCTGGCAGATAAAACATGGAAACTGCAAGGCTTTTAATGACTATATTATGCTGGTCAAGCTGCCATTTCTCCGCGACAGTACCATACGTCTTTGTGCGGTAATACTCGATATCATCCTGTATTCTTCGGTCCACGATGTTCTTCTCTGTTATGGCCACAAGCGTGCTTAAATATTTCATTGGGAAACCGCGCTTGCGGTAGATGCCCGCCAGGGCGAAATGAGCGTCCTTGTACATTGGATTTAACATTACAGCCCTGCGGTATTCCAGAAGCGCTGTGGTATAGAGGTTCTTACCCTCAAAGAGCTGTCCTTGTGAAAAGCGCTGTTTTGCATAGGTGATACGCCTTTCATCAAGCATTGGCAGTTCTGCCTCCGAAAGCTGCTCAAGGGTGAGTTTGATGATCTCGTCATCAGGTTTTAGCCTTTGTGCACGTTCCAGACTCTGCAGTGCCTGTGTCGCATCACCTGAATACCAGTATGCCATGCCCAGCGAATAATAGGCGAAGGCATTATCCGCCCGTACGTTCAAAAGCGGGCGAAGGACCTCAATTGCCCTGCTGTAACTTTTCATTAAAATATACAAATTGCCCAAAAGAATGCGTGCATCCTCGAACTCGCCATCAAGTCCCAAGGCTGTCTTGAGATGCGATTCCGCCTTGTACTGATTGTTCACATCATAGTAGAACCGTCCAGCCGTGAAATGGACAAGTGCGCTGTTGGCATGGTATTTCAGGGCAAGTTCCACATACTTTTCCGCTGTGGCTGTGTCTCCCATGGATTCGTTTAAAATAGCAAGGGTCAACAGGGTGACCCGGTGGGTGGGATTTAACCTTAACGCCTCCTCACACTGGCTGGCCGCGTATCTGGTCCTGCCGGCTGCGACATCCAGAAGTGCGATCCCGGTCATGGCTTCAATATTATTGGGCTCTTTCGAGAGTACCTGCTGGAACAATGCCTTTGCCTTATCCAGGCTTCCCTTTACAACCCAGATACGTCCCTCGAAATTGAGGAGCATTATGTCATTTCTGGAAAGACGCTTTGCGGCCTCAATATTGCGCAGGGCTTCATCATACTCACCAAGGAAATAGAAGCTCTCCGCAAGCCCCTTGTATGCATCAAGGTAGTTTGGGTTTACAGCGAGGGCTGCCTTGTATTTTTCCACCGCAAGGTAGAAGTTGTTCTCTGCAAGGGCATTCTGGCCCTGCTTGTATAGATCAACAGCATCCCCTGGCAGGGCAAAAGCCTGTGATGGTGGAACTGCAACAGCAGTACCAACTACCAAAATGCAAAGAAAAGCTGTAATAAATTTAGGTAAGGATTTTATACACACGTTTTCCCCTCCCCCCATGCATATGGTGAATCATTTTCATAATTTTTTCAATAGGGGAGTTGTGGAGTCATTTCTGTGGCGGGGTATCTTTCCTCACAATTATTTTAACAGTGAGTATTTTCCTCCCCTCCATACGCTGAACCACAAAATCAATCTTTTCCGTGTAGCTGACCTTTTCCTGGATGGCTGGGATCTTGCCGAAGAGGTCAAAGACAAATCCTCCCAGACTGTCAAAGTCTTTTGATGGAAGACTTGTCCCGAGTTTCTCTGATAATTCATCAAGGTTTACTCTCGCATCGCAGAGATACGTTCCTTCACCGATTTTAAGGATTTCCTCGGCCTCATGGTCAAACTCATCCTGTATGTCCCCAACAATTTCCTCAATAATGTCCTCAAGGCATACAATCCCGGATGTGCCGCCAAACTCATCCACAACTATGGCAATATGCACTTTGCGGCGCTTGAACTCCTTGAGCATTGAATTGAGCTTCTTGGTCTCTGGTACAAAGTATGGCGGCTTGATTATTTTGCTGATATCAAGCTCATCCTCCTTCTCCACAATTATTCGGAGAAGGTCCTTGGCATAGAGAATGCCCACAACATTATCTACTGTTTCAGTATAGACAGGGAACCGCGAATAACCGCTGGAAATAATCTTTTCCAGAAGTTCTTCCCTGGGCATGGAGAGCGGCAGGAACACAACATCCGTTCTCGGTACCAAAACCTCGCGCACTATGGAGTCGGAGAGTTCTTCAATTCCGCGGATCATGGCCTCTTCTTCCTTGCCCACTCCCCTGCGGCTGCGTTTTCCAAAAAGTCGTGTTAACAGACTTTCTTTCTTCAAAATACAATCTCCTTAAGAATTTGCTTATTTACAACAGGTGACTTCATGATTTCCTCCTGTATCAAGATCATTTGCTCTTCAGGGCTGTTGGTATCATGCTCATGTCCTTCCAGGTGCAAAAGTCCGTGGACAAAGAGCCTCACAAGCTCAACCGACCTCAAGACCGCATATTTTTCTGCATGAAAGCGCACTGTGTCAAGTGAAATAACAATATCTCCAGCCAGGAACACGCTGTTTTCATCATTATCCGGTAATTCGCCGCCCTCATCCTGGGCAAAAGAAAGCACATCTGTCGGGCAGTCCTTGTTGCGGAAATCCCTGTTTAGTACCTGTATTTCAGGGTCGCCGCAAAGAAGCACTGAGACTTCCCAGTTTTTCTTTCCTCGGCTGTCAAGAATGCCCGCACAAAGGCCTGCGAAAGCGGAAAGCCAGGATGGTTCAGGGATTCCCTCTACGCTCACTTCAACCGTGTTCATGAGATCTCCTCACGGACCTTTGGATATTCTATACGTGCGTGCGTGTATCCCTGTACTATCTGGACAAAAATATTTTTGATGATTTCCAGGTCGCTGATAGAAAGTGGTGATTCCGAAAGCTCGCCTGAATGGAAACGGTCTATCATTATATTCCAGACAAGCTTT
>RPPD01000267.1 GCA_003818675.1 Spirochaetaceae bacterium | reverse complement strand
GTGGGACGCGAGAGCCGGAACAACGCCCCGAGTTTCCCTATGGTATACGTCATTGTCCTTGCAGTATGTACTATCGCGGGGCAAGAAGGAAAGTGGTTTTGCCCTCATAAGTAAAATCATCGACCATGTAATATCCGTATTTGTTCTTCATTTCGCGGTTGACAGCCGGATTGGCAGCAGACAGGCTGAAATCAAATGTCCAATGCTTGTCAGAGCGTACTATCAAACAGATCTGATTCTCGGTACTCCTGGGGTCCACTATAAAAATGCGCGCTTTCATAGTTCCCTCCTCGATTTTATAAATCTAAACAATGCGGTTGGCGGAATCAAATAAAATCAACGGGTCACGCGTGACGAATCGGGTTTTTTGCGTTATAATAATATTTTGCACAAGGAGTCCAAATGCCCCACACCAGAATATTTTGTTTGATATCCCTGCTCCTGACCTTCATTGCCATTTCAGGACTTTATGCACAGAATATAACAATCGCTTTTGCGGTCATGGAGAACAGCTCACGCGAACCCAGATATGATTACCTTGAGGGCATTATCTCAGGCATTCTTCTGCATGACCTGTCGATGAGCCAGGAGATTGGAATTGTAGAACGCGGCCAGCTCTCACGTGTGCTGGCAGAACAGGAACTCCAGCTTTCAGACCTGGCAATCAGCGGGACCTCTGCCGGAAACAACGCTGTCAGAATCGGGAAAATACTCGGTGCTAAATTCCTGCTTTCTGGCATGTACTCGGTTCTTGGTACTGACGTGAGCATCACTGTCCAGATCATAGATGTCCAGACCGCCAAGCTCATTCCATTCACCCAGCGCGGCATGAATGAGAATACAATCCATGCTCTTTCACAGCAGATCATACGCCA
The DNA here is from genome assembly GCA_003818675.1 of Spirochaetaceae bacterium. Next base: position 3,367 of record RPPD01000267.1, on the reverse strand, counting down.
GCTCACGGGGAAAAACCTGGAACTGGTTTCTGAATCAGGCACACGCTCCATCCTCTCGCTTCGTGACGAAAAACCCGGGAGCATACAACTTTACTGCGGGCTCCAAAAGGCTGAAATCTTCCTGGACAACGAGTTTGCCGGTTACACCAACGGAGATCCCTACACACCAGTCAAGCTTGAGAACCTGAGGCCTGGCCAGCACACAATACGCGTACATCTCGCAGGATTTGGTGAAATCCGCATGCCTGAAGTTGTTTTTGCAGACTGGGAAAGGGTTGTGACCGTAGTGCCTGGCGGGCAGCACGCAGTCAGGTCAGACGCCAGGATGGGCTGGGCAGCGGTAGATATGGTCAGAATACTCGTTGATGGAAACCTTAGACTGGAGTTCAAGGACAGGGTTGCGACTGCGCAAAAGAATCATCCTCTTTTATTCACTGACAGAAATGGAATTGAAAACAAAGGCACACTTTCAGTTGAAGTCTCAGTGGAGAAAGGCCAGACGAGGGTGATTTTCAAATTCACCGTCTCTGGAAAAACAGAGACACGCACAGTGACCTGCATGAGAGGCGAGGAAGAAACCCTCTCCTTCAAAAACGGACTCCTTGAATTCCGGATCAAAGTCGTCTACAACGAGCACCTTCAGTGCGTGGTAGACTATGAGGTCACAAGAGCGGACATTATCGAGGACGAAGTGCTGAAATAAGGATAAAACAGCTGTTCAACGAAAAGCATCTTCCAAGGTGCCCATGGTCAATACCCTTTCTGACAGCCTTGCCACATTCATAGACATCATGACAGATCCAGCGCCTTTATATCTTTCCGCGCAATATGATGGCAAACACCAGGGCAATTCGGCGGTCTTTGTTGTCATCGTTTTCCTGGAAATATCCGCCGCTCACAGGGCCCAGCACATACGGTATGCCAAGCGAAAAAGTGCAGTGGGGAATGACATCCAGGGTTGCGGCAGGCAGGATCACACCGGAGTTTTCAGTTATGTTGTATTTGCCCTGGAACAACAGCTTGAACTTCCCATTGAAAAATGCCCAGGAAATATTCAGCGCCACATTGTGTCCTGCAAAGAGCGGAAAAAGAGCACCCTTGACATCAAGTTCTGATTCCTCGCCATTATAAAAATATTCCGTGTTGATCCTCAGAGTCTGGTCAAAGAGATCAAAATAAAAACCGGCATTTGCGGAAAAAACAATCTGCCCGTCTTCGGCAGCCTCAAAGTAATCCAGGTCCACGGCCAAAAGCCCCTCCGTGTACGCTTCTATTTCAAAAGGCAGCGTGGTCTTAAGTGAATAAAAAAAACGAAGATTCAGGTCCCTGTGAAAATATCCGCCAATGTTAAAGTCAAAATTATCCAGCGCGAGGTTGAACTTGCCGCCAGCGCCTATCTCGTCAACATCCGGATCATCATCAGCATCCCAGAAACTTGAACGCGTGAACATCACAACGTCAAAACCGCCGACTCCGACGGGTATCGTCATCTTGAATGCGAACGAGTCAGCGGATTCATCTTCAGGGTCAACATCCTCCGGAAGCCGCGCAAGGAGATTTGTGAAGGCATAGTTGGGAGAAATTCCCCAGGCGATATTATGGCGTCCAATACGTAAAAAAACAGCGTCAAGCATGCTGTAGTCACAAAAAAGCTCTTCAATTTCAGGCACCAGTTCCGGAGCCTTTGACGCAATCCGCTGAAATACCCTCAGTTCACGTGACAATCTGATGTTGAAAGAAATTGAGGCTTCCAGTTTCAGGATGGCCATGTCAATATATTCTATGGAATCAGGATCTGAAACATCCATGGGCAGAAAGTCAAATCCAGGCGAGTAGCCCGCCATGAGAAAAAAGCTCGCACCCAGCGTGATGCCCTTTTCGCCAAGCAAAGAGAGCAGGCCGGAATCCCCATCCTCTGTACCTGTCTTGTCACCATCTCCAGTCCCGGTCTTATCCCCTTGCCCGCCAAACAGCGAATCTATTTCATCTTCTGTTGTCTGGTTGTTTTCCCCGGCAGCAGGGCTTTCATTCTCCGCAAGAACAGGAAATGAGACGATTAGCAGAAGCATTATAAAAAGCGGAAATCTTTTCAACGGCTTGATGTCTCCAGAAATGTCTTTGAAAAAACAGAATCTGGCAGAGTCTTCAAGGAAGGCCTGTTTATGGTGATCTGGGTTTTTTCATGGACAAATGTTCCGTTTACCTCGGCGCCTGCCAGGTTGTCCACAAGCAGAATTTTGTTGGGCACAAACTTCTCCCCGATTTTCTGGTAGCCAGCCACCGCCATGGTCCGCAGGAGCTGACCGGAGAGGCTGTAGTTTTCAGCCTTTCGTACAAGCCCGTCCTCACTTATCCAAATCTTCATGATCGGAAACTCCACACGGTCATTGTTTGCCTTCAAGTCCAAAAGCCAGCACTTATAAATGCCAAGTGTGACCTGCTTTCCTGAAACCACATCATAATCCTGCGCCATTGTTGACTGGGTAAAATCAGAATTACGGGCATTTGAGTTCTGGAATCTCTCACGCGAACTTGTGGAATTGAACTTGCGGCTCTCAGGGTCGTAGAACCAGACAGTGTCATCCATCTTGAGATATCCCTGACCCTTGTTTATATCCGGCTTTGTTATAATGATCACATATTTTTTCTCGGAATCACGCCTGAACATAGCACATTCGGTTGTGGACATGCCCTGTTTCGGAATATCACGGACAATGGTATATTCCGCTGAAAAATCCACTCCTGTATATGTCACAAGTGAATCCGCGTACCTGAGCATTGCCTTGAAATCCTGCGCACTGGCCGCAGATAAAAACGCAAGCCCCAAAGCGGCTGTCACAAATATTGTCTTCATTTTCATGTCAAACCTCATCTTCATGTATCCCTGCGCCACGACACTACCATAAACACAGGGTCTGGCTCAAGCCGGCGGAAAAACCAGTTTCAAAACCCTGCTGTATTTCATTATACAGCGTGATTGCCGATTTTTCACCAGGATATCATTAAAACATGTTGATTTGGGGCAGGTTACAGAGTGAATTCCATCAATGCATATACACAAAAAACAGAATCTGGTAATATATCCGCATTCCCGCAACCATGTGTCTATCAGGGCAACAGGGTTCGGTATTCAAGTCAAAAATACAATTCAGGAGGGAAAAATGAAAAAGACCATGATGTTGATCTTTGTGACAGTATTGCTTGTGGCAATTACTTCATGCCAGACAAGCGGATCTGCCGCAACGACCTCAACAACAACCACTGCTGCGCCCACACCAGCGCCAACTCCAGCCACAACAACAGTGTCAAAAACACTCACCTTGAGCAAGGTAGTGACATTTACAGATACTGCAAAATGGCCTGCCAG
>RPPD01000266.1 GCA_003818675.1 Spirochaetaceae bacterium | reverse complement strand
AGCCTGTGCGAGGCAACCGTTTCCCGGGATGTTTTCGTCAGCGCAATTGCTCGCGAGCCTGCTGAATTTTCCTGTTTGCCTCATCAAGCTGCTGTTGTAAAGCTGTAGTACGCACGCGCAGGGTTTCTATCTCGCGTGCATAGGACTGTTTCTCAGAAACCATGGACTGCAGTTCCAGTTCCAGCTTTTCTATTTTTACGATTGGGTCATCTTCCGGGGACACCCCGATGATTCCGCGTTCAGGTTCGTCAAGTTCCATCCTGAAGACGTAGGAGCGGTCTTCGCCTTGCCTGGTTGTGAGCTTGAATGACTGCTCGCGGAAACCCTTTTTACGGAGTGTAACGGCGATTTCAGTCCCCGCCGGTACAAGGCCCGCCCAGGAGCCCGTGCACTTAAACTGGCCGCCTATATGAATCTCTGTGCTTTCAGGGATCACCGATAACTGAACCTTTACAAGCTTTGCGATGTTCTGGGCTGAAAAATCATCAAAATCTACTGTCTTTAAAACGGTCAAGGCCGAGGCGGATATGGCGGAGACCGCACTGATTGGCCCTGCTGTTTTTGTCCTCTCGTTTATTGTAATTTCCTGGTTGCGTGAAACCCGCGCAGTTTCCCTTCCGCTGTCCACTTCTGCCACAACTACCGCGCCATCAGATACTGCACAGATTGTCTGTCCTGGTGAACGCTGTACCAGAAATTCTGTCCCGCGCACCCCAAAGGCGCGGACTCCGGACCTGATGCGGACGGTTTCTCCCTTTGTCAACGGTGCAATCTTGCACAGTACAGTTCCGACCAGAATCTCTGCATCTGTCTTTAGTTCAATTTCAGAATGCAGAACTTCATGTATCCGTAAAAGGCTCTGTTCATTTATAATGAGGATGGCCTTTTTCCCGATTTGCACTTCGCATATGGAATTTTCAAGTGTTTTGACGAAGTCTGAAGCTTCAAGCATATCTCCGATGGCAACAGGATTCCATGAATTGTTCCTGTAATAAAATACCTGGCCGGAATAAAAGGTAATAACTGCCTGTTTAGCCTCTGGTGCGGTCATGGGTGACAGAACAGTTGTCTTTTCACTGGAGCCTGGAGCCAGGCTGATGACAAGCATAATGATGCCGGCAATACCCACGGCAATTATCAGTCCAAAAATAAGTACCAGTTTTTCCGTACGTTTCATAAATAGCGCATCCTTAATAAAAACTTACCACAAAATCAGCTGGATTTCTATTACCCCGGAGGAAAAACTTGAGTGCAGAATAACTGAATCCTCCAAAAACCGCTGTTTTCAAGGGATTTGATTCTCCAGGGCACCGCGAATTGCAAGGGACTGATTAATATCAGGGTTTTCGTGGTGCCTGTGTGCGTTTTACTGCATCTGACTGGCTTAATGTGTTTTCATATCCCGAAAAGAGTTTTTCCCAGCTGCCCTGTCTGGTAGAGTGCTGGAGGCAGAGGCTTAAAAGTTTCAGGTAATCGTTCCTGGGGAGTTCCCAGGCACCCAGGCTTTCCAGATGAGGTGAATATACCTGGCAGTCCACGACCATGAAACCAAGCTCAGCCAGCCTGTGACAGAGGGCAATAAATGCAACCTTGGAGGCATTGGCCTTCCTGTGGAACATGGATTCGCCTACAAAGATGGATCCAAGAGAAACCCCATACAATCCACCAGCGAGATAATCACCCTCCCAAACTTCAATCGAATGCGCGAGTCCCATTTCGTGAAGCTGCGTGTAGGAGAGGAGTATGTCTGCAGTGATCCATGTACCAGGTCCGGATTTTCTTGGGCCCGCACAGGCTATCATGACGTCGCGGAAACAAGTATCAGCGGTGATATGGTACTTTTTTTTCTTGAGCAGACGTGCCATGGATTCCGTAACAATTGCCTCATGGGGGAAAAGCACGCATCTGGGGTCAGGTGACCACCAGAGGATAGGTTCCGGTTCCGAATACCACGGAAAGATGCCGCGCTTGTAGGCTTCAACCAGCCGCTCGGGTGACAGGTCACCACCCATGGCGAGGATTCCGTCCTTTGTGGAGAGTTCAACTGGAGGAAAGGCGATGCTTTCATCAAGTCTGAAGATCGGCATGCGGCGGTTTAAGTCTTTTCCTCTAAAATTGTGAATGTAACATCGTCATTTTTTATGGAGAGTTTTGCTTTTCCTCCGGCAGAAAGCTTGCCGAAGAGGACCTCGTCCACGAAGAAATTCTTGACCTTGTCCTGGACAAGCCGCGCCACTTCACGCGCGCCATATTGAGGGGAAAAGGCTTTTTTGGCGAGCCAGTCCAAACAGGGTTCAGAAACATCCAGAGTCACCTTTTTTTCAGCAAGCTGTTTGCTGAAATCAGATAGTTCCTTCTTTACAATCATGCGCATTATATTGTGATCCAGTTCTGCAAATGTCACGATTGCGTCAAGCCTGTTCCTGAACTCGGGTGAGAAAATGTCCGTGACCGCGGTTGATATCGCGTCTTTTGGGATCAGGCGATCACCGAATCCCATGAGCGGCTTGCCGATTTCACGTGCGCCTGCGTTGGAGGTCATGATGAGCACTACGTTCCGAAAGTCAGCCTTCTTGCCATTGTTGTCAGTCAGCGTAGCATAGTCCATGACTTGCAGGAGAATGTTGAAGATGTCCGGATGTGCTTTTTCTATTTCATCAAGAAGAAGAACTGCATGAGGGGTCTTGCGGATCGCGTCAGTGAGGAGTCCACCGTCATCATAACCCACATATCCCGGGGGCGCTCCAACCAGGCGGGAGACTGTGTGTTTTTCCTGGTATTCGCTCATGTCAAAGCGGTGCAAGGGCACGCCCATGCGGGATGCGAGTTGCCGTGCGAGCTCGGTTTTACCGACTCCTGTTGGCCCCACAAAGAGAAGAGATGCAACGGGCTTTTCAGGTTTGTGGAATCCGGCCCTGGAGCGCTTTATTGCGCCAACGACCAGTTCAATTGCAGGGTCCTGGCCGAACACAGCAGATTTTAGTTCCTGTTCCAGGTCCTTGAGCTTTATGTTCTCCGAGGTGGAGATACTCTTCTCCGGAATCTTGGCAATCTTGGCAACAACGCGTTCTATGTCAAGTTCAGTGATGATAGTGGGCTTTTTTTCTCCTGTTCCAGAAAAGAGGCGGACATATGCTCCAGCTTCGTCAATGACATCGATGGCTTTGTCAGGGAGATAACGGTCATTGATGTACTTGGCTGAAAGCTCCACAGCTGCGCGCAATGCGCTGTCGGTGTATTTGAGTTCATGGTAGGATTCATAACGGTCACGCAACCCGAGGAGAATATTATATGTGTCATCAATTGATGGCTCGGAAATTTCTATTTTCTGGAAGCGCCTGGATAATGCGCGGTCGCGGTCAAAATATTTTTTGTATTCCTCATACGTCGTTGAGCCAATGCAGCGTACCTTGCCGGAGGTGAGTACGGGCTTCAATATATTGGAGGCGTCCATTGAGCCGCCTGAGACCGCGCCAGCTCCCACTACAGTGTGGATCTCGTCTATGAAGAGGATCACCTTTTCCATTTTAAGAAGTTCCGCGATGACACGCTTGAGCCGTTCTTCGAAATCCCCGCGGTATTTTGTGCCTGCGAGCAGGGCTCCCATGTCCAGTGCGAAAATCTTGAATCCTGCGAGCGGTGACGGGACCTTGTTCTCCACAATCATCTGCGCGAGGCCTTCCGTAATGGCGGTCTTTCCTACCCCGGGGTCTCCAACGTGTATGGGATTGTTCTTGGTGCGGCGGCAGAGGACCTGGATGGTGCGCTCGAGTATGTCCGAGCGGCCAATAAGAGGATCCATCTCTCCGCTTGCAGCCTTTTCCGTAAGTTCGTGAGTGAATGCAGCAAGGCCGCGGGCCTTTTTCTGCGGCTCGCCCGGTTCCATCTGTTCACCATGCATTTCCTCGTCTTCCTCGTCCGGCATCTGGTCCTCGGGGTAAACCGAGGTTCCGTGGGAAATGAAGTTTAGAATATCCAGCCTGGAGATGCCCTCCTTCTGAAGGAAATGCGCTGCGAAGGAATCCTTTTCCTGCATCAGCGACGCGAGCACATCACCAATGTCCATTTCCACCTTTTCCGATGAGACAACGTGGAGAAAGGCCCGCTCCATGACATTCTTGAAACTGTTGGACTGTATTGGCTCTGTGTTTTCCGCGACAGGCAAATGTTTTGTAAAAAATTGTTCCAGGTTCTTGGAGAGACGGCCTGGGTTTCCGCCTAAAGATTTAATAAGGCGGCGCCCTT
>RPPD01000265.1 GCA_003818675.1 Spirochaetaceae bacterium | reverse complement strand
CGGAGCTGTCGCATAGATTCCCGTTCGAACTCAACAATACGGTAGAGTTCATTGCGCATATGTGTATCCATGCAGATGACAAGCACTGCCCAGTCCTTGGGGAAGGCGCCGTCGTTCTTGCGGAATTCACACAGAAGGCTGTGCCTTTTCAGGGAGTCTTTTGTGATGAAGTCCAGAGTTACCTGCTGGTTATCATTTACCAGGGCATATTGGACAAAGGATGAGTGTTCCTTTTTCAGATGCTGAATGAAGTAAGAGTGGACGAACTCTTCAATAAAGCGCCCATGTATTGATTCTCCTCCTGAAAAAAGATTTGTGATTGCAGTGCCTGCGTACTTGATGCGGCCATCTGTTCCTATCGCAAGAATATAAAAATTATTTTTCAGGTCATGCAGTTCCGGGGATTCCTCCTCCTGGCTCTCGCCTTTCAGGGAGAGGATGCTTACGATGTAGCCTTTTCCCTTGCCTCCATTATGCCATGGCTCCACCTGTTCCTTGATGATTTCCGAGTTTTCATTCTCGGAGACCACCACATGTGTACGATCGTCATTCATGCGGGTGCATGATGCGCATGGCAGTAGCTGCCCGAAGAGCACTTCGTGGCAGCGTTTGCCGACTGATCCCCTGTACGCTGCAGCAAAGAGGCTGTTTGTGCTTTTGATTACACGGTCGGTGTCTATAAAAAAAGCCTTGTGCGGATAATTCTCTATCAGGCGGCGGATGTCCTCGCGGTGGGGGGATGCCGTGGCCGCCTGCGTATGACCTTCGGAATGGGTGCCATCTGCGGCCAGGGCTTCTGTGACGGTCTCGCGAATCAGATGGATGCTGCATGGTTTTTTAAGACAGACATACGCCCCTGCCTCCATGGCTTGCGCCGTGATCGCGGGGGAAAGATAGCCGGAAATAATAACGCAGGCGATACGGGGATTCCTGGCCTTCATGTCCTGGATAAGTGTCACGCCGTCTTTTCCGGGAAGGTGATAGTCAGTGAGTACGAGGTCAAACTCATGGCTTTCTGCGAGCTTCACCGCCTCATCGTAGTTGCCGGCGTCAAAGACTTCGTACGCAGAAGAGTCTTTCTCCTTTTTGAGCACTCCGGTGAACAGGGCGAGGAGGGACTTCTCATCTTCGACAACCAGAAGTTTCTTTTTCATGGTTTAGGTCCTGCCTTCGGGAGGCGTGATGTCAAAGATGGGCAGAGCATCGGAATAGCTTGTGACGGGATTGTCGCTGTCCTTTTCAAGTTCCGAGAGAAGGAAATCTATTTGCTTTGTCTTGGACAGTATTTCCTTAAGCGTTAAATCGATCTTGTCAGGAGGGTTGTTTTCCAGAAGAAGTTCCACTGAATTGAAAATGAAGGAAAGCGGCTGGCGGATCTCATGCTGAAGAGTGCGCATGAGCAGAATCTTCGTGGTGATGCGCTCCGCGGCCAGCATCTGGGACGTGGACGAGCGGACGATCTTTTCATATTCGCAGCTTAAAAGAAGGTCATTCTCGTCAACGAGCATACCGATGCGCTGCATGAAGTGCGCCCTGCCGTCAAACGCGTTTGGAAAGCGCTCCATGATAATCTGCCGCGCAGCCTCTTTGAATGAGGTATTCAGGAGTTCCACCAACAGGAGGGAGCTTATTGAAACTGTTGATGTCCAGATCATTTTTTTGAGCATACCCAAAGTCAGGAGAGATTCCTCGTTTTCCAGGTCGGTGAGAAATACATCAAAAAGACGGATTAAAAGATCATCTGTAACAGAAAGCGTGCCCGGGGCGTCTATCTTCTCCCTGAAAAAGATGATTTTTTCCTTCCATATTTTTAAAAAGGGATTCCTGTGCTCAAGAAAAAAAGAAAGCAGGTTCCATTTTTCGCGGGAGGATATATCCTTCCTTGCGTCAAGTATCTTGCGGACCTTTTCCGCCACGGTCTTGCGGAAATCCCTTTCCGGTGTTTTTTTGATGTATTCAGTTGCTCCTGCCTTTATTGCCCTGGCTGCAATATCCTCGTCACCATATGCCGTCATCATGATGACAGGCACCTTTGGAACACGTTCAGTGATTTCAACAAGAATGTCTATACCGGAATAGCGGCCCCCAAGGTTGTAGTCCAGAAGTATGAGGTCCAAAGAAGAGTTTTCAGCGAGTGAAATGCTTTCTTCGCGGGATTCCGCGAAGAAAATCTCACAGGAATCGGTGAATAGGTCCGCCAATAGTTCGCGGTGGTCTTGGTTGTCTTCAATAATCAGCAGTTTTGGCCTGCCGGACATTCCTTCTCCTGTTGTATTACCAAATGCGCATTAAATACATCTCTGGCATCATATTCTTGTTACTTTGATCTGGCTGACTTTGAAGGAATAGTTTCTGCCGGATGGCTTTTTAACTACTACCTATGATAGTGCTATTCTGTGTAAAAAGTCAAGGAAAAGTTGGTATGCCTTGATTCGTTGCAAAGCGCGACTAGGACAGAAAACCCTGTTCCCTGCACTTGGACATGATAAACTCAACAGTCTCTTCGGGCGAATCAGTGAGCGTAAAGAGGCCAAGATCCTCCTTTGAAATGCAGCCTTCAGCCAGCATTTTTTTCTGGAGCCATTCCATGAGGCCTTCCCAGTATTCCTTGCCGTACAGGGCAATGGGAAAGTGGGGAATTTTGTCTGTTTGTGAAAGGGTTACCGCTTCGAAAAGCTCGTCTAATGTTCCGAACCCGCCGGGAAAAATGATAAATCCAAGCGAATACTTCAGGAACATCACCTTTCGCACAAAAAAGTAGCGGAAACTCAAGGAGATGTCCTGGTATGGATTGGGATTCTGCTCAAAAGGAAGCTCGATATTACAGCCCACCGAAAGTCCCTTGATATCCGCTTCTGTTGCTCCAAAGTTTGCGGCCTCCATGATGCCAGGCCCGCCGCCCGTGATTATGGCAAATCCCTTCTGGGCAAACATTTTTGCGGTCTGGGCCGCCTCTTTCCAGTAACGTGTGTCCTTGCCCAGTCGTGCTGAACCAAAAATGGCTACTGAATTGCCGAGTTTGGAAAGCGCACCAAAGCCTTCCACGAACTCCCCCTGGATTCTTAACACACGCCATGGGTCTGTGCTTGTGAAATCCTCTTTCTCTTTTCTGGTTTTCAGGAGTTCATAGTCTTCATTGTGCTTTACCTTGAATTTCATCGGATATTCCCTCCATGACCAGTGTAGACAAAGAAAATGGAATGTGCAAATGGTTTTTTCTGCTTGACAATTCCAGGCTTAAGTGTTTCTATTGAAAGAAACATTATGGACAGGATTGCCGATATCGCAAGGGTGATTGCTGAAATGCAGGACCCCATGGCGGTGGAACATATTTTGCGGGAACTTCTTACAGGAGGCGAAGCGGAAAAGCTCAGTCTCCGCTGGGATATTGTGCGCCTTTTGTCAGGGGGCAAAAGCCAGAGGACAATCGCCCATGAACTTGGCGTGAGTCTCTGCAAGATAACCCGTGGTGCACGTGAATTGAAGAAAAAGGGGTCTGTGTTGAAAAAAGTGTTTGAATCCAAGTCATCTCCATCATACACGAGTCAAAAGGAGGAATAGATGCAGACTAAAGTGTTACTGACAGAAGACGAGATGCCGCGGCAGTGGTACAATCTGGCGGCGGATCTTCCGTCACCAATGCAGCCGCCACTGGGGCCTGACGGAAAACCCATAACCCCGGACATGCTCGCCCCGGTTTTCCCCATGAACATCATCGAGCAGGAGGTGAGCCAGGACAGGTGGATAGACATCCCTGAAGAGGTCCTTGCGATTCTCTACAAATGGAGGCCATCTCCGCTTCACCGCGCCTATGCGCTCGAGAAGGCGCTTGGAACGCCCGCAAAGATTTTCTACAAAAATGAAAGCGTCTCCCCGGCCGGGAGCCATAAGCCCAATACAGCTGTTCCCCAGGCATGGTATAACAAGCAGTTTGGAATAAAAAAGATAACCACAGAGACCGGAGCAGGCCAGTGGGGAAGTGCACTCGCTTTTGCATGCGCTCTTATGGGCCTTGAATGCAAGGTTTACATGGTGCGCATCAGCTTTGACCAGAAACCATTTCGCAAGCTCATGATGCAGACCTGGGGAGCCACCTGCATAGCAAGCCCGTCCTCGGAGACAAACGCGGGGCGCCAGATTCTGGCCAGGCACCCTGACACGCCCGGAAGCCTGGGTATCGCAATCAGTGAGGCTGTGGAAGCCGCAGTCACTGACAAGACCGGCCAGACCCGCTACGCGCTTGGAAGCGTGCTCAACCACGTGATGCT
>RPPD01000264.1 GCA_003818675.1 Spirochaetaceae bacterium | reverse complement strand
GAATATGAAAGGAAAAGGTTGCATCTGGCCCTTTTTTCAATAGAATTGAATTTAGAGACATTTTTGGTCAAGGAGAATAGACAGGTGAAACACCGCTCCATGGTATTTCTCTCACGCGGTATTGAAGACACGGTAGGCGGGCATATCTGGCAGGGATTCTACAGGTATGTCAGGGAACACGACTGCAATCTCTATTGCTTCCGGGCCGGGCTTCTTGGCAAGGATCCGGCAGCAGTTCTCTACGAGATTGTTGATCCCGTGCGATATGACGGATTCGCAGTCTGGATATCAACCTCAATAGACAAGCAGTCCTCCTATTATGAAAGATTCAAGGGTAAACCGCTCATATCAATCTCACTCGCAATTCCCGGAATTCCAGTTGTGACCATTGATAATGATCATGGTATGAAGGAAGCAGTTGAACATGCAATTATGACCCATGGTTTTCGTTCAATAGCTTTTATTCGCGGCCCGGAGGCCCATGTGTATGCACAGGAACGGCTCAAGGCATATTATGCAATGCTGGAAAATCATCAGATTCAACCAAAGGATGCTCTTGTCACACCTCCAGGAACCTGGGAGAAAAGCACAGGGATGGAAGGTATCCAGCTCTTATGTGACACAAGGGGTTTGAAACCAGGAAAGGATATCCAGGCAATTGTCTGCTGCAATGACAGCATTGCCATTGGCGCCATAGAGGAACTTGTCCGCCGCGGCGTGCGGGTGCCGGAGGATGTCGCGATCATCGGTTATAATGATACAAAGGAAGGCAGATGCATCAATCCCCCGCTTACATCTGTATCCATGCCCTTCATCAGGCAGGGATATACAGCAGCACAGCTTCTGGACCGTATGATCGGCGGGGAGAAGATTACCCAGACAACCTGTCTGCCTTCACAGATAGTCCTGGGCCAGTCCTGCGGTTGTCAGTCACTGGTGGTGACGCAGGCTGCGGCAAACATACAGGATGATGAACAAAAGAAATCCCTCTTCCAATGTTTTTTGAACCACCTCCGGGAACGCATGCAGGAAGACCAGCAAAAATCCGCCATTCCGATTCAGGACAATGTCATAAACTCGATTGTCGGAGAAATGGCCAAGACAATGCAGGAAAGCATCACATCGGTAAATATGGACGAAGGATTCCTTCGCGGGCAAGCCCTGGTGCTCCTTGAAGCTTTCACGCTTGAAATGGAGGAAAATAAACCGGGAATATTCCTGCTAAAACTCTCCGAGGTTTTAAGGAGACTTGTGGATCTGAACATAGATATTGACATTCTGCACAGCGTCATATCAGTCATGCGACAGTCGTTTGGATCCATGTTCACTGAAAAAAACATGCTCTTGCAGGCTGAGGATCTCTGGAGCCAGGCGCGGGTAATGATCAGCGAAACCGCTCTACGCTTCAAGGAATTCGGTTATCTCCAGATCGTTCAACAGGAACACACCCTGCGTGAAATCGGGGCCAAGCTCATCACAACATATGACATATCAAAACTCATGGACATTCTCGCGATTGAACTCCCGAAACTTGAGATTCCCGCGTGCTTTATCGTCCTGTACGACAGGGCGAGGATAAACCTTTCTGGCGCAGGAAGCATGCCAGGCACATCGAAACTTGTTTTTGGCTATGACGAACGTGGCCGCACCAGGATTCCTGATGGAGGAATCCGCTTTCCAACAAAACAGCTTTTCCCGGATAATATAATTCAGGAAGAGACGGCGCGGGCTAATATAATCGAGGCATTATATTTCAATGAACTTCAGATGGGTTTCGTCATATTTGCAGTGGGGCCGAATGATGGAATCATTTATGATTCGCTTAGAACCCAGCTTTCAAGCTCACTTTATGGAGCCCTGCTGTTGAAGGAAAGGGCCGAAGTGCGGCAGCTCCTGGAAATAACACTTGCCGCAATGCAGCACAAGGCCACGATTGTCTCTGACAGAAGCAGGAATATCTCCAGCCATGTTACAGAGAGTTCTGCGGCAATGGAACAGCTGTCTGCAAGCGTCAGGGAAATATCCAAAAACATCCGCACAGTCATGGATATAGTCAAGGAATCTGTTTCACTTTCGCAAACAGCCTTTTCCGACATCACTGCGCTTAAGGCCCAATCCACTGCAATTGATGAAATCGTCGGACTTATAAATGATATAGCTGAGAGGACAAAGATCCTCGCCTTAAACGCTTCGATTGAAGCTGCGCGTGCAGGCGACGCGGGCAAGGGCTTTGCGCTTGTTGCCAGGGAAGTGAAGGAACTGGCCTACAACACGGTGAACGCCACGGAAAAAATAGCGGATTCCATCAAAAAAATGCATGCAGGCACCAAGATCAGCGCGGAAGCCATCACAAGGGTCAAGGAGATCATCAGCAAAGTTTCGGATCTTTCGTCAAGCATCACCATTGCAATAGGCGAACAGGAAAAAGCCACAAGCGATGTTTCCAATCTCCTGATTTCAGCAGCGCAGGGAAGCCGTGAAATATCAGAGGCCATTTCCGAGGTTGCGGACCTCGGCAGGGAGACGCAGGAGAATTTTCTGGACTCGGATTCCATAAAATAAATGGTGCGGACTTTCATTTTTTGGAAAAACCTTCAGGACAACCACAATCACTCAGACACAGCGTGTTCTTTGAAAAAATTTTCCATGGCGGTAAAATATTCCGGTGGAAGTGAAAAGTCAAAAATATTCAGGTTTGATCTGATGTGTTCCATCTTTTTGGAACGCGGAATGGAAACCATGCCCTTTTCAAAAAGCCACCTGAGGACCAGGTGATTGACTGGTCGACCCAGTTCCTCGGCAAGCGCCGTAAGCACCGGATCCCTGAATATTTTTCCCTTGGCAATAGGTGTATGTGCTGTGACACGAATGCCATGCCCATCGCACCAGCATCGCGTTTCTTCATTGTTCCAGAAAGGACTGTAGCGTATCTGGTTCACCGATGGAAGCATGATGCCAAGGTTTGCAACCTTTTCGCAGAGTTCTATACCAAAATTGCTCAGACCAAAATCCCGGATCTTCCCGCTTTTTTTAAGTTCGCTGAAGGCTGTCAATGTCTCATCCAGTGGAATCACCTTGCTTGGGTGATGAATGAGGAGCAGATCCAGATAGTCAGTCCCAAGGATTTTCAGCATGGAATCGCAGGCGGCAAAGACACCTTCACGGTGGAGGTGGATCTTCCACACCTTGCTGGTGAGAAACAGGTCCTGCCGTAAAACACCACTGTCACAGATTGCAGCCGCGATCTCTGTTGTGTTTTCGTAGTCTTCTGCAGTATCTATGAGGCGGTATCCAGCATCAAGCGCAAGCCTGACAGAGTCCCTGCACTCTTTTCCCCAGATCTGGTATGTTCCAAAGCCCATTGCCGGCATTTTCATGCCCGAGGAAAGGGTGAAATATTCCATTCAAACGCTCCTTTTGCAGGCTGTTGAAAAACCTCAATAGGTTTTACACAAGACGTTTCATCTGCCGCTATATATTGCGCTTATTGGCAGCAGAGGCGCCTTGTCAAACCGGATCATGCTGTTGAAAAGCCTGACAGTCCGGAAGTGCCAAATATCTTTTACCATGATATCCGCCACTCTGAGAACCCCCTTGTCAACAAGGCTCGCACGCCGCGTTCCGGCAAGCAGGGGGAATGCCGGTGTAAACCATTTCCCGCCGTCGTGGAATGCCACATTCGTAAATGTCGTGTCAGTTACACGTCCATCCCTGACTATCAGGACCTCGTCGCAGCCGTGTCTTTTTTCACGCAACGACTCAAGATGCTTTCTGTCTTCATATTTGAAACAATATTCCACGGAATCCCCGTTTACCAGGCGCAGACTTTTTATCTTGCGCGGAATGTACGGAATAAATTCGATGGATTCGATCTTTTCGCCGTATAAAATCCTGAACTTCAGGATATCTGTACCGGAAACATCAGGCACCTGGATGGACGCAATATCAAGACTATCCGCAGAGTTGAACAATTCACGTCTTGAATTGTTCATCCTCCGGACATGGTAAATGATGTTGTCGATGCCTTCAGCTGAAAGGCGCATAGTCTCAATCAATGTCTTCTCAAACCGGCACATAGATCTTGTCCACAAGCTCCTGGTACTCATAATCGCAATCACTGTAGATTGTTATCCCGCCCCCGCTCTTGTAAACGAGGGAGCCATCGGGCTTTTTTTCAATAAAGCGGATCATGACCGCGCTGTCAAGCGATCTGCCGTCGAATATTCCCGCCACCCCGGTATAATATCCCCGGACATGCGATTCCACACGCCTGATTATCTGCACTGTTTTT
>RPPD01000263.1 GCA_003818675.1 Spirochaetaceae bacterium | reverse complement strand
TAAATAACCCCGACCTTCGATATTTCCTTCTCATCGGCGCACACCGTGATGTTGATGCCGATATGCTTCCGCCCTGCGCAAAATTTCTGAAAGACCTTGGAGAACACGCCACAGGAGTCCAACGGATTGCACTCTCGCTGCTTGCCGAGAAGGATGTCAGGCTTTTCATGGAGGATACATTCGGTACCGGGACTGCAGGCGTGCATGATCTATCCGGCATCATTCATGCGAGAACCGGCGGTAATCCGTTTTTTATCCGCCAGTTTATCAAAAACCTGTATCATGAAAATTTCATAGCCTTCCTCGGCACCTGGCAGATAGATATCGAGCGCATTAAAAGGACACAAATGACGGACAACCTTGTCTCGTTCATGCTGGAGCGCATACATAAATTTGACAATGATCTTCAGGAAATTCTGCGCACTGCCGCATGCATCGGAATCCGCATAAACCTGGAACTCCTGTCCCAATATTTCAGCACTCCAAGGGAAATCCTGTCAGGCTGTTTCATGGAAGTCATGCGGGAGGGAATGGTCATTATGCACGATGGCGTGCTCCATTTCGCGCATGACAGAATTCAGGAATCCCTGTACTCCGTGATAGACGAGGTGCAGAAGGCTGACATTCATTACCATTTGGGAAAGCTGATGCATGATTCCTATCCTGCGTCAGGATATTCAGTCTTTGACATTGCAGACCAGCTTTACCTTGGAAGAAACTTTTTCACAGATACCGGGGACTATATTCTGGCCGCAAGCGTGAATCATGCGGCAGGAATGAAAGCCAGGGGCGAAGCGGCATTCTCATCAGCCCATGTGTATTTCAGGCACGCATTTTCCATTCTCCCGACAAACAGCTGGAAGACAGACTATCATCTCTCGCTTTCCATCGCGTCAGAGCTTTGCGAGGCCGGATTCTTGACTGGCGATATCACAGAAACGGAACGGTACTACAACATAGTCATGGCGAATGCCCGTAATTTTCTTGATACAGACCGCGTCCACCAGGTGATAATCGGGCACTACACCCAGATCCAGAAAGTACGCGAGGGAATGGAAATCGGGCTGAAATTTCTTAATTCTCTGGGCTATGGTTTGCCAAAAATCCCGCATCCCCTGATAATTTTGCGCGAGCTCATGACAGCGCGCATCCGGCTTGCCGGGAAAAAACCACGTGATATCCGCACGCTGCCTGTGATGAATGATCCTGTAGCCCAGTCAGTTGTCAGGATACTGCTGGATATGGGCGAAGCCAGTTTTGTCGGATACCCCGAGTTTTTTCCCCTGATCACTTCCAGAATCGTCAATATCTCGCTTTCAATGGGCAATTCGCCGGCCTCTCCCTACAGCTATGTTACCTACGGCTGGATGATCCTTTCTGTAATGGGCGACATTGAAAAGGGTTTTTCCATCGCGCAAACAGGGCTCCATCTTGCCAGCCAGATCGGCGCGTCTCATTTGGCAGCCAAAACATATTTTATTTACGGGGCATTTGTCCATCATTGGAAATTTCCTTTTGCGAGCGTACAGGAATACCTCAGGAAAGCCATTGACTCCGGAACCCGCTATGGCGATTTTTCATTTGCTTCCTATGCCCTCAATCATCTGCTGATTTTCACCTACTGTTCAGGCGAAAACCTGAAGCGGGTTCTGGAACTGTATAAAAAATATTGGCCTGAAATGAAAAAGTTCCAGAAACAGGCGACCATTGACGCATTCCGCATTTGGGAGGATCTGGTCACCCTGCTATCTGACCGCTCTACTATCCTGAATGCCAAAACACATACCCTTGAAATCAGGGCTGGTTATTCCAGCGAGGCAGCTGTGGTGCAGGAGTGGAAGACCAATCACCAGATGACAAACATGGGCTTTTATTATACCGCCAAATGCCTCCTGAACTATCACCTTGGAAAATATGAAGAAGGGCTTTCAGACGCGCATGAATGCCAGTTGTACCTGGGCAGCATGGCAGGATCTGTTTTCATCCCGGAATATTATTTTTATTACGCACTCATACTTACAGCTTTATCCTCTTCCCCTGCCCCATCCAGGCGGCGCAAAAACCTCGCCCAAGCACGTGCATGTGAAAAAAAGCTGCGACGCTGGGCCAAAAGTTGTCCTGAAAATTACAGCCACAAGCACATGCTGGTTGTCGCGGAACTGGCCGCAGCCTCACATCGTAAAAAAAAGTATTCCACAGTCAATAACCTGTACGAACGCGCCATAATACTCGCACATGAAAACGGTTTTCTGCACGAAGAAGCCCTCGTATATGAACGATACGGGACTTTTGCGCTCGCCTCGGGCGATGCAAAACGCTCTGCCGACTTGTTGCTCTCCGCATATCGTCTGTACAAGCAGTGGGACTCTGGAGCAAAACTTGCGTATATGGAAGAGACTTTTCCTACTATCAATTTCCAGGGCAGTTACATGCAATCCCTGATCCAGACTGAAAGCACTCTTGCCAAAGAGGTTGACACCAGGACCATTCTAAAAGCTACTCATGCCATTTCCGGTGAAATATTCCTGGGCAAACTTTTGCCAAGGTTATTGGAGATTTTGATTGAAAACACCGGTGCCCAGCGCGGGTTCCTGTTACTGCAGAAGGAAAAGCATCTCCTGCTCACTGCAAGATATGCAAACGGCAGTGCGGAATTCATTAATGAAACCATGGATGAAGCTGCCACGAACGAAGGGGAACTTCCGGCGACGGTTATCAATTACGTCAAACGGACACAGGAACCTCTTCTGGTCACGGATGCATTGTCAGATCCGGTATTCAGTGCTGATCCATATGTCAAAGTACACCAGGTCAAATCAGTGCTCTGCATGCCGCTCCTGCGCCAGGGAAAGCTCTTTGGCATCATTCTTCTTGAAAACAATATTCTGTCCGGCGCATTTACCAATGACCGTTTTGAGATAGTCAAACTCCTTTCCGCGCAGGCGATCATTTCCATAGAAAACTCCATGCTGTTCCAGAGAAGCCTTTCTGCTGAACAGCAACTCCAGCGCCAGTTTGAGGAATCGCGCCAGCAGTACACCGAGATGGAGAAACTTCACGAGGAATTGGAATCCACCTACACGCGTCTTTCCGAGACGCATGCTCACCTGGAACAGGAAAGTGAACTGCTTTCCATCTTCAAAAAACTCGCAGATGCATCAGGCCAGGGTTTGTTCATGAGCGATCTGTCCTTCAGGATCACATACTCCAATGCCGCGTTCCAGGAAATTGTAAAGTCACCCGGGGAAGATGATCTTGCAGGCACAGAGTTCCGCAAATTTTACAACCAGGACACGACGATCCGCATGGACATGGAGATTATACCCGCAGTCAAAAGCCGCGGGCAGTGGACTGGCGAACTGCAAATAGTATCATGCACCGGAGATACAGTTGACGTATTGCAGAACATGTTCCTGATCAGGGACAATGAGGGCAATCCCCATCACCTTGCATCAGTCATCACTGATTTGACTGATCGCAAAAAAATTGAGGACGAGCAGCGCAAGAGCTCAAAGATAGAATCACTTGGAGTGTTTGCCGGAGGCCTCGCACACGATTTCAACAACTACCTTACAGCCATTACCGCCAATCTCTCCTTCCTGAAATCCACCCGCGACGAGCATATCGATCCTGTAATACTGGACGATGTGCTTGAAGCATGCGACAGGGCGAAAAATCTGACAATGCAGCTTCTGGCTTTCTCAAAGGGCGGAACTCCCGTGCGTGTCACATGCCAGATCCGCAAGATGATTGCAAAGACCGCCAATTTCGTACTTGCAGGATCAGGAATCAAATGCATTACTGAAATCCCTGAAGACCTGTGGGAAGTCTTTGTCGACCAGAGCCAGATCAGCCAGGTCATACATAATATCGTTTTAAACGCGCGCCAGGTTCTTGACAACACGGGAATAATCCTCATAAGGGCAGAAAACATGGCTCTCCCGGCAGAAAACGAGCCGGCTTTGCCTGAAGGCAGGTATATCAGGATATCAATCCATGACACTGGTCCGGGAATTCCGCCCGAGCTGGTTGACAACATTTTTGACCCGTATTTCACGACCAAAAAAACAGGCAGCGGCCTGGGACTGACAGTCTCCTATTCCATAATAAAAAAACACGATGGGCATCTTTTGGTGCATTCAAAACGCGGAGAGGGTGCCGCCTTTGTCATCTATCTTCCTGCCTCTATCGAACAGGAATCCATCCGGCAGGCAAAAAAACCGTCGGACATGTTTCGCCGCTATGCCGGCCGCGTTCTTGTCATGGACGATGATCTCTCCATTCTGGCAGTTGCC
>RPPD01000262.1 GCA_003818675.1 Spirochaetaceae bacterium | reverse complement strand
CTGAAAAAGCATTTTCCACGCTTTGAGTTTTATCCCAGGAGTGGTTGCATAACATTGGGTGAATTGCCTGCGGCAGCAGGCAGAGTATCCGTGGTCTCGGCAGGCACATCGGACATTCCCATAGCAGAGGAAGCCATGGTCACTGCAATGACCATGGGCGCAGAAGTCAAGAACTACTGGGACATTGGGGTTGCGGGTATACACAGACTCTTCGCCAAAATAACCGAGCTCAGGTCCTCCAATACGGTAATCGCCGTCGCCGGCATGGACGGTGCGCTCCCGGGTGTGATCGCCGGGCTGGTTTCCTGTCCCGTCATCGCAGTGCCGACCTCAATAGGGTACGGCGCGAGTTTCCAGGGCCTGGCGCCGCTTTTGACAATGCTTAATGCCTGCGCACCGGGAGTTTCCGTCGTGAATATAGATAATGGATTTGGTGCGGGTTATGTTGCCGCGCTTATCAACCGCAAAATAGAGAGAACCTGAAATGCTGTACTGCGATTGTTCTATGGGAACGACATTTCCGCTTCTTCTTGAATTTGCCGGAATCCGCACGCCAAAGGCACTGGAGATTCTCAAGACAGGTGTCGCTAAAATAAACCGCGAATACCAGGACATACAAAAAATCATGGGAAATGCCCTGAAACAGTCTGACCTTGGCTCCTTCTGTCAAAGCCTGTCAGACATGGCCGGCAACCAGGAACTCAGACTCGCTTCTCTTTCTGCTCCTCTGCAGGACTGTAAGGAGGCCTGGGAAACGCTGAAAGATTTGGCTGGTGACATTGTTCTTGACCGCCTTGATTTTTGTATTTATATTTCATTGGGAATTTTGGGATTCGCGCCTGCGCCGGACCTGAAGTTTCTCTTGCCGGGGATACACACCAGTTCAGATATACGTACTATTGAAATATTTAAAGGGTCAGCCGCAATGATTTCGGCAAAAGCACTTGTGGTATCTCCGTTCCTGGCAGCTTATCTTTTGACCTTTGCTCCATTTGCGGAACAGGTATCCGCATCACAGATTGAGTCGCTTGCAGTATTCCAGGACCCGATAAATCCTGATTTCAAAGGAAGATGTTATTCCATCAGGCAAAATCCCCCGGGAAACAGCCGGCTTGAGGAAATTGTGGTCATGGAAACCAACCTGGATGACATGACTCCGCAGACAATAGCGGATATTACGAGAAAGCTTCTGGCAGAAGGCGCCCTGGATGTCCTGGTAATGCCGGCAACCATGAAAAAGGGCAGGCAGGGATTTGTATTACAGGTACTGGCCAGGACCGGAGATACAGACCGATTTGGCCGGATGCTGTTGACGCAGACATCAACCTTTGGAGTCCGTTTCTCCAAAATGGAACGGATGGTGCTCGAAAGGGTGATTGAAAGCGTGAAAACACCCTTTGGTATTGTCAGGGTCAAAAAGGGTTTTATAGACGGGGAGTGCATCAAGCAACACCCGGAATTCGACGATGTTGTAGAACTGAGTAAAGAAACCGGTTTGCCGGTGTTAGAATTATATGGAAAGATAGCCGCGTTTATCCAAAATACCGGCACAGGGCAATAGCCCCAGGAGCGCATGTGACCAGAAGAGATTTCCCCAAGGTTCATTTTTACGACCATGACATTGTCAGCCTGTATTCCCAGACCTGGAATCTGATCAAGGATTCCATCAAAAGCGGCACATCCAGAAACGGGCTCCAGTCCAAGTACTTCAACTATGCCAAGGCTGACAGGATCAACCAGTTCGAGGCAATACTCTCCACTTTCTTCCTCGTCTACTCAAACAAACTTTTTCCCGTGGCCTCAGCCCTGGATAATTTTTATGGGAAACAGGAAGAGGACGGCGCTATACGGTGTGAATACGGCGAAACAGACGGAAAACCCGTCAAGTCCAAGAAAAATCCCCAGGGAGTACACCCGCCGCTCTTTTCCTGGGCGGAATTCAACATGTACCACAAGGTCGGCCTGAAGAAGCGCATCAAGGAAATAATGCCAAAGCTGGAAAAATACTACCGTTGGCTTGAGCAGAACTTCAAGGAGAAAAACGGCCTCTACTCTGTCCCGCTTGCTGCCACAACCATGGAAAACTCACCCAGGGTGGAGATGCATTACCCTGTGGATTTCAATTCCCAGCAGGCGATGAATGCGCTTTATATGTCCTATCTGAGCGACATACTGAATGACAAGGAAAAAAGCTACCGGTACAAGCGGTATTACTTTTCCCTGAAAACCCGCATCAACTCGCTCATGTGGAGCGCTGAGGACCGGTTTTTCTATGACCTGGACAAGAAGGAAAAGCAGGTAAAGGTCAAGACAATTGCCGGATTCTGGCCTCTTCTGGCGGAGATCCCCAATGAAGAGAGGGCGCAGAAGCTGATCAATCATCTTGTCAACACCAAGGTCTTCGGCCTTGAGAATCCCTTTCCAAGCCTTTCAGCCAAGGACAAGTCCTTTGACAAGTCCGGTTATGGCTACAAGGGTTCAGTCTTTCCGCCCTTCACTTTCATGGTGATTAAGGGTCTTGAAAAATACAACCGTCATGACCTCGCCCGTGAATGCACAATCAGGCACCTGTACTCAATTCTTGACGCAGCGCCGATTGATTCCAAAAAGGGAACCGCGCTCTGGGAAGCGTACAATCCAACACAAGCAGGACCGGCCAAGTGGCCCAAAAGGGAGAACTTTCCGCGGCCGAACTTCGTTCCCTATGCAGGCCTCTCATCCATCACTCTGGTGATTGAAAACCTGATCGGCCTTTCCATCTCGCTTCCGCGTAAAACCGTTGACTGGATGATCCCGACAATCGAGCTGATGGGAATTGAGGATTTCTCCCTGAAAAGAAACCTCATCACCATGTTGATCAACAACGGGAGCAGGGGATGGGAGATAAAGCTCCAGTCAGAAAAGCTGTATTATTTTACGGTGAATGTACTTGGACACAAGAAAAAAACACTTCCGATGCCCTCCGGCGAGTGTACACTGCTTGTGGAAAAGCTTTAATATAGTATATCTACTATATAGCTTCTATTGCAAATTCCTTCAATCCTGCAGGTTCCTGGTGTTGATGACTTTACTTTTTTCAATTCCCGTTATATAGTAGAACAATCGGAACTCAATACTCCATACATAGCAAGGTGAACACATGAGCGAAACATACTCCGCGAAAAGTATACAAGTCTTAAAAGGCCTGGAACCTGTCCGCAAACGGCCGGGCATGTATATTGGGTCCACCGGCCCCGACGGCCTGCACCACCTGGTGTATGAAGTCGTGGACAACAGCATAGATGAAGCGCTGGCGGGGCACTGCGATAAAATCGACATAGTCATTGAGGCGGAAAATATCATACGCGTCACGGACAATGGCCGCGGCATACCTGTGGACATGCATCCCCAGGAAAAGGTGAGCGCGCTTGAAATCGTGATGACCAAGCTCCACGCGGGCGGCAAGTTCGACAAGGACAGCTACAAGGTTTCTGGCGGTCTGCACGGTGTGGGCGTCTCTGTCGTCAACGCCCTCTCGGAATGGCTTGAGGTCGAGGTCCACCTGAACGGAAAAGTCTACTTTCAGAAATACCAGCGTGGAATACCGGTGGAACCCGTGAAAACTACAGGCGATAGCACAGGGACAGGGACCATAGTCAGGTTCAAGGCAGACAGCACAATATTTGAAACCCTCGAATACCACTTTGACGTACTCGCCGGCAGGCTTCGCGAACTCGCGTTCCTCAACAAGGGAATAGAGATCAATCTCACGGATGAACGTCAGAGCAAACCAAAGGTCCACAATTTCAAGTTTGAAGGCGGACTCAGATCCTTTATTGAATACCTCAATAAAAATAAAATACCCCTGCACAAGGAACCTGTCTACTTTGAAACCACACAGGACGATGTGGTTGTTGAATGCGGTATTCAATATAATGACGGTTTCAACGAAAACATCTTCACATTCGTAAACAACATCAACACGCGTGAGGGTGGAACACATCTTGTCGGTTTCAAGTCGGCGCTGACCCGCACGCTCAATGATTTTGCCAAGAAACTCAATTTCACCAAGAAGCTCGAGGAGAGCCTCTCTGGCGATGACACACGCGAAGGCCTGACTGCCGTGCTCTCGGTCAAGGTCAAGGAGCCGCAGTTTGAAGGACAGACAAAGGCCAAGCTCGGCAATTCGGAAGTGAAGGGCATAGTCGAGACCGCAACCAATGAAAACCTCACGGCCTTTTTCGAGGAGCGGCCGGATGTCGCCAGGAACATCCTTGAAAAGTGCCTGCTCGCGGCCAAGGCCAGAATCGCGGCCAGG